>DASWCU010000168.1:0-8733 GCA_036389935.1 Candidatus Limnocylindria bacterium | reverse complement strand
AACGAGGACTGGGTGCTCGATCCCGGACATCCCGACGCGGCAGCGTGGGTCGCGCGCGTCGCGACGAGCATCGTCGCCAACTACGACGTCGACGGGATCAACCTCGATCGGATCCGCTACCCGGACGGCAACCTCGGATCGCTCGTGCCGTCCTGGGGCTACAACCCGGTGGCGGTCGCGCGCTTCCAGCAGGCCACCGGGCGCACCGACGTGCCGGCGCCGGCCGATCAGCAGTGGGCCCAGTGGCGGCGCGACCAGATCACCGCGATCGTCCGCAAGGTGTACGTCGAGTCGTACGCGCTGAAGCGCGGCGTGCGCGTGAGCGCGGACACCATCACGTACGGCAGCGGTCCGCAGTCGACCGGCAGCTGGGAGACGACGCGCGCGTACGCCGAACAGCTGCAGGACTGGCGGAGCTGGATGCGCGAGGGGATCCTCGACCTGAACATCACGATGAACTACAAGCGCGACGCGCAGAACAGCGAACCGAGCAACCAGCGCCGGTGGTACGCCGAGTGGAGCGACTTCGCGAAGGACAACCAGTACCACCGGCAGGCCCTCGTCGGCTCGGCGCTCTACCTGAACGACATCGCCGCGTCGGTCCGGCAGGTCCGCACGGCGCTCGTGCCGAGCGGATCGGGGAACAGCGGCGCCGGCTGGGCCGGGTACAGCTACCGGACGCCCGACGCGCTGACCGACGCGGGAACCCGCAGCGGCGACGTGGAGCGGGCAGAGCTGACGCGCGCCCTCACCCAGACGAGCTCGTATGACCCCGTGACGCCGCCGGTCTTCGCCGACGCCGCGGCCGTTCCGGCAATGGTCTGGAAGGCGCAGCCGACGGTCGGCCAGATCCGCGGCACCGCGCGCGCGCCGGACGGCGGGGCCCTCGCGCAGCAGCCGGTGTTCCTCTACCTCGCCGACACGAACACGCTGCTCCGCACCGCGACGACCGATGGGACCGGCTGGTTCGCGTTCATCGACGTCTTCCCGGTCCGCTACCGCGTCGACTCGCCGCTCGCGCCGGGCGGCACGCTCGGCTACGTGGACGCGATCGCGGGCGCGGTGACCTCGCCCGCGCCGGCCGGGGCGCCGTCACCGTCGCCGACGCCACCGGGAGCCACCCCGACGCCGCCGCCCGCACCGACCCCCACGCCGCCGCCGGGCTCATGCACGAGCAGCACCGGCCCCGGGATCGCGCCGCCGGCGAAGATCCCCGCCGGGATCCCCGGCTTCCACGCCGCGTGGTACGGCCAGAGCGGCTACCCGACACTCTGCCCCGGCGCGGAGTCGACCGCCGTCGTCGCCTACTACAACAGCGGCGCCCGCGGCTGGGTCCTCGGTCGGATGGGCGAGGTCGCGTACCTCGGCACGTGGCAGCCCGAGCCGGGGCAGGATCGCGCGAGCGCGCTCGGCGGCGACGGCACCGTCGGCTCGCCGAACACCGGCTGGCCGCGCTACAACCGGATCGCGATCCAGCCCGCCGCGTACGTCGGTCCGGGCCAGGTCGCGTGGTTCCAGTTCACGATCAAGGCCCCGGCCACGCCGGGCACCTATCGCCTCTACCTGCGGCCGCTCATCGAGGGCGCGACGTGGCTCGAGGACTACGGCGTGTTCTGGGTGGTCACCGTCCGCAACTGACCCGACGGGCGCCGCGACGCTCTAGAGCAGGAGCTCGCGCGGCAGCTGGGCGAAGAGCTCGGTGCAGAGACGCAGCGTCTCCTGGTCGACCCGCTCGTCGTCGCCGTGGAACATCGTCGCGAACTGGCCGAACGGGATCCGCTCGCTCATCAGGCCGGCGCCGTACGCGGTGACGCCCTTGCGCCGGTAGAAGCGGGAGTCGGTCGCGCCGACGAGCAGCGTCGGCACGGTCGTGGCACCCGGGACGAGCCGGGCGGAGACGCGCGCGATCGCGTCGTAGAGCGGGGTGTTGATCGGCGACTCGGTCGCCGGGTTGTTGCCTTCGTCCACGATCTCGACCTCCGACCAGAGGTCGCCGATCGCGTCCTCGAGCATCTCGCGCACCCGCGCGCCGTCGTCCCCGGGGAGCGTGCGGATGTCGACCTCGAGGTCGGCGTGGGCCGGGATGACATTGATCTTCTGCCCTGCCTTGAGCATCGTCGGGGCGAACGTCGTGTGGGTCGACGCGTCGTACATCCGCGCGAGGCCGACCGGCAGGCCCGCGATCGCCCGGTCGAAGAGCTCCTCCTGCAACAGGCCGCGGGTGAGCGGCTCGGGGAAGCGCATGCCTTCGACGAAGTGCGTCCAGAGCTCGAGGAACCGGCGCGGCGGCCGGTAGCCGGCGATGCGGTCGACGACGCGCGCCGCCTTCACGAGCGCGTTGTCGGTCGCGTACGGCATCGAGCCGTGCCCTGGCGTGCCGTGCACCCGCAGCTTCACCCACCCGACGCCCTTCTCCGCGACGATGATCGGCAGCACCGGCGGGCCCTCGGTCGGGAGGCGCATGCCGCCGAACTCGGTCACGACGTAGTCGGCGCGTACCGCGTCCCATTCGTGCTCGAGCAGCCACTGCGCGCCGTGCGTGCCGAAGGCCTCCTCGTCGGCCATCGCGGCGTAGACGAGCGTGCCATTCGGCCGGAATCCGCCGCGCAGCAGGCCGCGCACCGCGACCGCCATGGCCGCGGTCACGTCGAGCATGTCGATCGCGCCCCGACCCCAGACGACGCCGTCGGCGAGCTCGCCGGCGAACGGATCGTGGCTCCAGCCATCGAGGTCGACCGGGACCACGTCGAGGTGACCCATGAGCATGAGCGTCGGCGCCTTCGGATCGCTGCCCTCGATGCGCAGCACGAGGCTGCCCCGCCCCGGCGTCGGCTCGTAGCGCTGGAGCTCGAGCCCCGGCGCCTGCAGGTACGCCGCGAGCGTGTCCACGCTCCGCACCTCGTGCCCGGACTCGGGCGTGCCATCGTTCACGCACGCGTTGCGGATGAGATGCTGGAGGAGGTCGGTGACCTCGCCGGTCGGATCGCTCATCGGTGCACGCTCAGGCCGGGACCGCCTTCGCCGCGAGCTCCGCGCGCACGACCTTCGCGGCCTCGACGACGACGCGGCACTTCGCGATCGATTCGTCGACGTTGCGTGTCTTCAGCCCGCAGTCCGGATGCGGCAGGAGCCGGTTCGCCGGCACGTACCGCAGGCCCTTCCGGATCCCCTCGGCCGCCTCCTCGACCGACTCGAGCTCGTGCGAGTGCACGTCCACGATCCCGATGGCCATCTCCTTGGTGAACGGATGCCGGTCGAAGAGATCGAGCCACCGGTACCCGTAGTTCGCCATCGCGAGGTCGAGCTGGTCGACCGGGAGGTCGAGCACCTTCGGGTAGATGGCGGCGAAGTCCCCGTAGCAGATGTGGGAGATCGTCTTCGCGCGCAGGTTCTGGGTGACGACGCCCATCGCCTCGATCGCGATGTCGAGCTCCTCGGGCCGGGCGTGGATCGCGGGCTCGTCGATCTGGATGTAGCGCGCGCCCGCCCGATCGAGATCCTCGGCTTCCTGCCGCACCACCTCCGCGAGCGCGAGCGCGGCCTCACGTCGCGTCGGGTACGCCTCGTTGTATGACCAGTCGAGCATCGTGTACGGGCCGGTGAGCATGCCCTTCACCGGCTTCGTCGTGAGCGCCTGCGCGTAGAGGAACCAGCCGACGGTCATCGGCTTCGGCCGCGCGAGCTTCCCGGAGATGACCGGCTTGTGGTAGTAGCGGTTGCCGTACGAGCGGACGAGCCCGCCCTGGGTGTACCCGTCGAGCAGCTCCGCGAAGTACGCGACCATGTCGCCGCGGTACATCTCGCCGTCGACGAGGATGTCGAGCCCGAGGTCCTCCTGCGCGCGGATCCACTCGGCGGTCGCCTGCTCCTCGAGCTTGTGCAGCTCCGCGTCGCCGAGCTTGCCGCGCGCGTGCTGGTTGCGGGCCTTCTGCAGATAGTCGGGCTTCCCGAACGACCCGACGGTCGTCGTGAGCAGGATGTCGTCGGTCACGCTGGCACCCCTCCTCGCGCCGCTTCCGCGAGCGCCGTGAGCTTCTTGCTGGCCACCTCGTGCGGCAGGTACTCGAGTCCCGTCGTCGGCGCGAGCCAGAGCCGATCGCTGTCGACGAGCCGGAGCGCGCGCTCGACGAGGTCGGCGAGCTCGCGCGGCGTCTCGAGCCGCGTGTTGCGCGCGTCGACGATCCCGAGCACGACGGTCTTGTCCTTCAGCACGTCGAGCCGGCGGAGCGCCGTCGTCTCGCGGCTGCGCACGTCGATGCCGACCTGGGTGACCGGGAACGAGGCGAGCGCCTCGAGGATCCGGTCGGCCGGGAAGAAGTACGTCTGCAGTGCGATCGGCACCCCGGCCCGGGCGATGCGCCGGTACGCGTCCCGCGCGAGGTCGACGTGCTGCGGCGCGAAGACGAGGCCGGGATCCTCGACGTCGACGAGCATCGCGCCCGCGGCACCGAGGCCGCGCACCTCGTCCGCGATCGCGTCGGCCACGGCCAGCGTGCGGTCCTCGAGGGAGCGGTAGTGCTCGTCGGTCGCGAGGGTCGCGAACGTGATCGGGCCGCAGACCGCCGCCTTCAGCTCGCGGGTCGCGACCGAGCGCGCGTGACGGAAGCTCTCCACGAGCGTGTCGCCGCGGGTCTCGATCGGGCCGTCGATCGCCGGCTGACGGAAGTACGTGTTGTTGTCGTAGAAGCGCTCGAGCGATCCGGGGTGGACGCCGGACCAGGCGCGCGCGAATGGCGCGAGGAGATCGTCCCAACGGATCTGACCGTCGTTGATGACGTCGATGCCCGCGGCCTCGAGCTCCCTGATCGCGCCCGCGGTCACCTGGTCGTACACCGTGTCCAGCGCCGCGTCATCGATCTCGCCGCGGTCGTGCCGGTGCAGCGCCTGGCGGAGCTGCTGACCGCCCGGCTCGTCGCTGATCTTCGGGAACGCGCCGACGACCGTCGTCCTCACGCCGTCACCACCTCTTTCACCTTCGGTCGCGGGAGCAGGCCCGCGCGTTCGACGACCCGCGGGATCGCCTCCGGCCATTCGACCGCGTAAAGGTGCGCCCCGTTCACGCCGGGCAGCGCGCGCAGCTCGCCGAGCGTCTCGACGGCCATCGCGATGCCCTCGGCCTCGACGTCGACGGCGCCGCGCAGACGTGTGACGACCTCCGCGGGGATGACGATGCCGGGGATCTTCCCCATCGCCTCGGCCTGGTCGACGGAGCGCAGCACGAGCACGCCCGCGAGGATCGCGGCAGCCTTCTCATGCCGCCGGATCTCGATGAGCCAGCGGCTGAACCCGCCGATGTCGAAGACCGGCTGCGTCTGGAGGAACTGGGCGCCGGCGCGGATCTTCTCGAGCGACCGCTCGGCGTCGCCCGGCGTCGCCGGCGAGGCGGTCGCGCCGATGAAGTAGCGAGGCGGCTGGCGGATCTCGTCGCCATTGAGGAACCGCCCGTCGCGCAGCGTGGCGGCGGTACGCACGAGGTCGATGCCGGACAGATCCTGCACGTTCACCGCCTCGGGATGGTTGCCGCTCTTCGGGTCGTCGCCGCTCATGAAGAGGAAGTTCGGCAGCCCGAGGGCCGCGGCGCCGAGGAGGTCGGCCTGGATCGCGATGCGATTGCGGTCGCGTCCGGTGACCTGGACGATGGGCTCGAGGCCGGTCTCGCGGACGAGCAGGGCGGCCGGGAGCGACGCCATCGCGACGATGGCCCGGTTGCTATCGGTCACATTCACCCCGTCGACGCAGCCCTTGAGCACCTCGGCGCGCCGCTTCACGACGGCCGCGCTTGCACTCTTCGGGGGATTCAGCTCGGCGGTGACGACGAACTCGCCCTGATGGAGGAGCGATGCGAGGAGAGCCAACGGATCATGACCCCTTTCATCTTCCCTTGTCTCCAAGGCCGGACTTGGCACCGCAGCGGGACTCCGCCGGTTGCCGAGGCGTCGTCGGGCCGTTCCCTCAGCCTCTCTGGATGAAAGCGCGTGTTCGGTGCGTCCGAGCGTAGCACGTAGACTGCGGCTCCCGTGAGCGAACGATTCGTCGAGCGGACACTGCGCGCCTTCAGCGAGGACCTCGCGTCGGACGCGCCGGTCCCCGGCGGTGGCAGCGCGGCCGCGTACGCCGGCGCGCTCGGCGCCGCCCTGGCGGCGATGGTCGGGCGGATCAGCTCACGCAAGGAACGGAGCGAGAGCGCGGACGCGCTCATCGCCGAAGCCGACAACCTGCGCGCCGACTTCCTCCGCCTCGTCGATGACGACAGCGCCGCCTACGCGCGCGTGCGCGAAGCGGTGCGGATGCCGAAAGGGACGGACGAGGAGAAGCGAGCCCGCGCCGAGCGGCTGCAGGCGGCGCTCCTTGCCGCCTCGCGGGTACCGCTCGAGATCGCGAAGACCGCGCGACGTCTGCTCGATGTGTGCGAGCGTGGCAGCGCGAACGCGAGCGCGGCGACCGTGAGCGACATGGGGGTCGGCGCGGTCCTCGGTGAGGCGGCGCTGCGCGGAGCGGCGCTCAACGTGATGATCAACCTCGCCTCGATCAAGGATGCGGCGCAGGTGAAGGCGCTCTCCGAGGACCTCGATGGCGCACTCGACGGGCTCGAGGCGCAGCGCAAGCGGATCACCGACTACGTGGAATCGCGGATCGCGCGGTAGTGGCGCGCCTCCTCCATGGGCGGCCTCTCGCGGAGCGGATCAAGAAGGCGAATCTCGAGCGCAGCGCGAAGCTGAGCGAGCGCGGCGTGCGGCCGAAGCTCGCGATCGTCGGCCTGGGCGACGACCCGGCAGCGCACACGTACCTGCAGCGGCTGTCGAAGAGTGCCCGCGAGTCGGGTATCGCCGCCGAAGGTGGTTTCCTTCCGAAGCAGAGCAGCGAAGCGGCGCTCATCGAGCACCTCGAACGCCTGTCCAATGACGAGAGCGTGACCGGGATCCTGCTCCTCACGCCGCTGCCCGGCGCGCTCGACGAAGCGCACGTCATCGATCACATCGCGATCGCGAAGGACGTCGAAGGCATGCACCCGTTCAACATGGGGTTCCTGGCCGACGGACGCCCGCGGTTCGTGCCGTCGACGGCAGATGCGATCGTCCAGCTGCTGAAGTTCTACGAAGTGCCGCTCCGCGGTGCGCACGCCGTCATCATCGGGAGGAGCACGGTGATCGGCCGGCCGGCGGCGTACCTGCTGCTCGCCGAAGACGCGACGGTGACCATCGCCCACAAGCGAACGGTGAATCTCGAGCGGCTGACGCGGGAGGCGAACATCGTCGTCGTCGGAGTTGGGCGAGCCGGCTTCCTGACCGGCGACATGATCGCGCCCGGCGCGGCGGTGATCGATGCCGGGATCAACGTGACCCCGACCGGGGTCACCGGCGACGTCGACGTGGAAAGCGTCGCGGCCGTCGCCGACAACCTGAGCCCGGTACCCGGTGGGCTCGGCGCGGTGACGGCCGCTCTGCTACTGCGGAATGTGCTTGCCGCCGCGGAACGCCAGAGTGGATTGAATTAGCAGCACGTAGGCGGTCCGCCTCCGCCCGGTTCGATCAGGTGGATGATGCGCACGATCCCAAGCCCTATGAGAAACAGCGTGTATCCCAGGTGCCCCATTTACCTCTCCAGAAGCGCGCTTGTACGCTTTGTTGCGCGGTAAGCCGAATTGGCGTACCGCTGGGCTCCGCGTGAGTCGCCACTTTCCGTTGCCAGTTTGCTGAGCCGCATATACGTGTCGCCCAGTTCCGCGCTTGCCCCGAGGCCGCGATAAATGTCAGCTGCCTCCTTCAACTGTCTCTCCCCAAGAGTTACGTCTCCGTACGACCTGTGTACGTCCGAAAGGACAAGCTTTGCCGCAGCGGCCGCCCGCTTGTTTCCCGTTTCAACGGCGGCGGCGAGCGCCTCGTCTGCATGCAGTTGCGCTGCAGCGACGTTGCCCTGCTTCAGTTCGCATTCCGCCTTGGTGCAGATGAAATGCGGCAGGTTGTAGGCGGGTCCACTGGCGCGAGCGAGATTGATTGCACGATCGACGTGACGCATCGCAGCGTCGAAGTGGCCCCTATCTCCGGCGATGACGGCGAGGAAGTTGTGCATCGTCGCAGCACTCGTTAGGTCCTGAACGGCTTCGTTCATCGCGAGAGCCCTCTGCACGTAGCCGACAGCGGCGTCGAGGTCCCCTAACGCCCGGTGCGCGTAGCCCAATCCGTTGTAGATCGAAACCAACGCTGATAGATCGCCAATGTCGTTGGCCCACTCGAGCGCCGTCAGCAGGTAGCTGTTCGCCTCCTCGTAACTCCCGCTGTCTATCAGGATTACGCCAAGGTCCTTGAGGACTCTGAGCCGGAGGAGTTGGTCGGTGGCGGTAGACGTCTCAAGCTCATCCAGTAGCTGACGAAGCAATTGGATAGCTCGTGGCGAGTTGCCACTGTGCCGAAAGGCGACTGCTATCTGATATTTGATTCGCCTCCGCGTCTCGAGCCTCGTGGCCGACTGCAGTCGTTCTGCGGCGGTCAATTCCGTAAGGGCCTCGGGACCACGAACGAGTAAGTTGAGAGCTGTACCCACGATGAGGTGGAGACGGCAGATTTCGGCTGAGCTCGTCGCCGCTGCCAGAAGCGCCTCTGCCTTTTCAAGCGCTTGGGCCGCGGTCGGGCGGCTGAGGAGCGCTTCGACACTGTCGATTTCAAGATTTCGCTCGAGACGGCGGCGCGCGGTCTCTTCGTCCTCCATGAAGAAGGAGACGGGCTTGCCGAGCTT
>DASWCU010000167.1:0-24403 GCA_036389935.1 Candidatus Limnocylindria bacterium | reverse complement strand
CGCGGTGGCGATCCGCGCTCGTCGAGGAGGTGCGCGCGAGGCCGGGTGAGCTCGTACTCGATGTCGCGACGGGCACCGGCCTGGTGGCCGATGCGCTCCGGCGCCGGTACGGGTGCCGGGTCGTTGGCCTCGATCAAAGCGCGGACATGCTGCTGGCCGCGCGCAACGGCTCGCCGCTGGTGCACGCCCGCGCCGAGTCGCTGCCATTCGCTGACGCGACCTTCGACCACCTCACATTCACGTATCTGCTCCGCTACGTCGACGACCCCGCGGCGACCCTGCGCGAGCTCGCCCGTGTCGTGCGGCCAGGTGGGCGCGTCGCGACCCTCGAGTTCGCGGTGCCGCGCGACCGTGTGGCGTTCGCGCTCTGGCGCGTGTACACGCGGCTCCTGCTTCCTCTCGCGGGCCGGCTTGTCTCGCCGCAATGGGGTCGCGTCGGAGCCTTCCTTGGTCCGAGCATCGAAGGTTTCTACCGCCGGCATCCGCAGGCCGCGCTGGAGCGGTATTGGCGCGCCGCGGGTCTCGCCGACGTGCGTGTCCGGACGATGAGCCTCGGCGGCGGCACCGTGATGAGCGCGACGAAGCCCGCGGCGCCTGAGATCGTGGAGCCGCTCGGCGCCTCGTTCTACGCGCTGCGGCCGGGCGGATGGCGTGACTACTGGACCCTGCTGCATCCGCCGTACACGGCGTGGCATCTGTCATACGTGCTGCTCGGCGCGGCCACGGCCGCGGATCCAGACCCGCGGATCGTGCTCGGCGCCCTCGTCGCGTTCGCGCTCGCGGTCGGCGTGGGCGCGCATTCGTTCGACGAGCTGCGCGGCCGACCACTGGGTACCCGCATCCCGGCCGGCGTGCTGCTGGGCTTCGGCGCGACGGCGCTCGGCGTCGCGGCGCTGCTCGGCGTCGTCGCCTCGGCCGCTCTGGGTCCCCCGTTCTTGGCGATCGTCGCGGTCGGGGTCGGCCTCGTCGTCCTGTACGGCGTCGAAGCACCGTTCGTCCATACGGATCTCGGCTTCGCCCTGGCGTGGGGCTCGTTCCCCGTCCTCGCGACGGCCTACGCGGTGCACGGCGACGCCGTGGCAGCGGTGCTCATCGCCGGCGCGGCGGCGCTGCTGAGCCTGGCGCAACGGCGGCTCTCGACCCAGGTGCGCGCGATCCGCCGCCGGGCCGCGTCGGTCACGGGCGAGGTGCGCTACAGAGATGGGCGGCGCGAGCCGATCGACGCGGCGGCGCTCATCGCGGCGCCTGAGGCGGCGCTCCGGCTCTTGTGGATCGCGCTCGTCGCGCTCGGCATCGGAGCGCTGCTCGCGCGGTGGGTGCTGCGTCCCTGATACTGCGTCCGCCTGACAACCAAGCGGGGGGAGAACACCATGAGCGCTGGCAAGAACACGTTCGGCCACGACCTCGTGAAGTCGTGGGGCTGGCTCGATCCGTTGGCGAACCTCTTCGGCGCGATCGTCACCGGCGTGTACAAGATCCCGGGGGCGCGCCTGATCAAGGACCTGCTGCACGGCACCTGGCCGCTCCACCACCCGTTCCATCCGGCGATCACCGACCTGACCATCGGCGGCTACACCGCGATGGTCGCCGTCGACGCGCTCTACGTCGTCACCGGAGAGCCGGGGCTGCTACGGGCAGCGGACTTCGTCCTCATCGTTGCGTTCATCACCTCTCTCGGCTCCATCGTTTCCGGCCTCACGGACTGGAACGACACGGTCGACGACGAGCGGCGCACCGGCATGCTCCACGGGCTGCTCATGCTCTCCGCCTCGGTCCTGTTCGTGATCTCGCTCGTCATGCGCGTCAACGGCGGGATCGACGTCCGATCGACCGCGATCGCGCTCTCGACCATCGGCTGGCTGGTCCTGCTCACCTCGTCGTACCTGGGCGGCGAGATGGTGTTCGGCTTCGGCACCCAGATCAATCGCCAGGCGTGGAACGACGTGCGCGGCGGCTGGCAGACGCTCGAGCTCTCCGCCGCGGCCCTCGAGGACCGCAAGCCCCAGGTCGGAAAGACCAAGCAGGGCGTCGACCTCTTCGTGACCAAGCTCGACGGCGCGATCTACGCGATGGCGAACACGTGCACCCACGCCGGCGGGCCGCTGAACGAGGGCACCTGGGTCGGATCGGATCGCTGCGAGATCCAGTGCCCGTTCCATGCGTCGCGCTTCTGCGTGAAGGACGGGAGCGTCCACCGCGGGCCGGCATCGTTCAAGGAACCGGTCTGGGAGACGCGCGTGAACGAGGCGGGCCGGATCGAGGTCCGCGCCAAGGATTGAGCTGACGAGGCGGGCTCAGTCCTTCTGCGCGACCGCGATGTAGAAGCGCGAGAACGCCGACTCCTCGGTCAGGCGCAGCCCGGCCCCGGCGCAGAGCGCGCGGAGCTCCTCCCGCGTGTTCACGCGATTGCCCCAGGTGAGCTCGTACCACTGGGCGAGCGCGGCGAAGCGCTCGGGCATCCGGCGCAGCTCCTCGTCGCTCTCCGGGTACACCTCGTCGAAGATCACGAACGCACCGCCTGGAGCGAGCGCGCGGGCGACCGCGGCGAACGCGGCGGTCTTGGTCGCGGGCTCGATCTCGTGCACGACGAGGAAGCTCGTCGCGATGTCGAACGCGCCGTCCTCGGCGAGCCGTTCGGCGCCCATGAGCCGTGCCTCGCAGCGATCGCTCAGGCCGCGCTCGGCGATGAGCCGCCGCGCGAGAGCGATCGAATGCGGCTCGTTGTCGACGCCGACGCAGTGGATCCCGGGGAACCGCTCGGCGAGGTGCGCCACCGCCCAGCCGCCACCGCAGCCGACATCGAGCACGCGCGCGCCGGCCTCGAGTCGGGCGCGGAGGGCGGGCAGTCCCGGGAGCACGCGATCGGTGAAGATCCGTGGCAGCGAGCTCAGACCCTCGGCGATCTCGGCCATGAACGCCTCGCCGTGCTGCTGGTAGGGGACCCGCGACCCGTCGCGGAAGCGCCGCGCGTACTCGCGGTAATCCTCGCCGACGAGCTGGTGCACGCGAGCGGCACGTCCGAGATAGGAGGTCGCTTCGGGCCGACCGAGGATCTCGTCGAAATGCGGCGCCATCCGCCACCCGGGGCCGGCTCGGTCGAGCAGCTCGAACGCGAACGCGGTGCGGCAGAGGACGTCGGTGTAGAAGGGGTCGGTCCGCAGGCGGCGGGCGAGATCGGCCGCCGTCAGCCCGGGCTCGGCCGTGATGGTCTCCCAGAGGCCGAGCTCACGGGCGATCTCGATGAGGTGGGTCGCGTGGTAACCCGCGATCAGGTCGTAGAGGCGAGTGACCTGCGTCGCGAGGGTCGGCTCCGTCCTATCCATGCCGGTGGCGGCATGCTAGGGAAGCGGGGCCGGACCCTCGCGGGCGTGCTAGACCGAGAGCAAACGATCGAAGAACGAGCGGTAGCGCTGGAGCGCGACGCGCATGTCCTCGGTCGACATCTTCCCGGAGCGGACGTCCTGCCAACGCGAGCGATAGCGCTCGGCATCGTCGCGAGCGAAGAGCGGCGTCGACCCGTCATGCTTCTCGTTGGGCATCCGCTCGGCCGCGGGTCCGCGGCGCTCGTCGTCGGTCTCGGGCTCGTCCGCGACGGCGCGGTCTTCGCGGGTCATCGCCGCACCTCCGTGTGATCTTCGTGCGCGCGCTCGTCGCCGACGCGATCGCCGTCGCGCCCGACGCGCTCCCTCTGCTGGGTCCGTTGTGCCTGCTGCGTCTCCGCCTGCTGCGTGCGTTCGGCGCGATCGGTGCGCTCCGAGCCACGGTCGTCGCGTCCGGTGCGCTCCTCAGCCCGCTCGCTCCGCTCGCCGCGTTCGGCGCGCTCGCCGGCCGGCGGCGCGCCGCCGTTCAACAGCTCGCGGAAGAGCTCGCGGTAGTGGATGAACGCCTTGCGGAGCTCCTCCGTGCCGACCGGACGGCTCCGGTGTCGCTCCGCGATCTCGTGGGCCGTGCGGTAGTGATCGACGACCGCCGGGTGATCGACCGAAATGTCGGCCGTGCGCTGGTCGAAGTCCGCCATCGGGTAGCCCTTCGCCTTCATGACCTCGCCGACCAGCCGGTCCGCCTCGGCGATGGTGCGCGAGGGGTCGTCGACGAACCGCGCCTGCGTGGTCTTCCACTGCTCCGCGTAGCGGGACCGCTCGCGCTCGTCCAGCGGCCGGATCTTGAGGCGCTCGACCCGCTTCTGCCGTGCGGCCAGCTCGGATTCGGCCTTCGAACGGTCGCCGTACTCCCTGACCGCGCGTTCGTACTCATCGCCGAAGTGCTCGCGCAGCTGTCGCGAGCGCTGCCGCTGCGCGACGAACAGGATCGCGATGGCGATGGCGGCGACGACCACGATGACGATGGCGATCTGCGTCGCTGTCATGACGTCCTCCTTGTGCTGAACGTGAGCACGCCACGCAGACCGCGTGCCCGCGCGCGCTGCCGCGTGCGCACTCTTCGGTAGCGCGCCGATACGGCGGCCGCTCGCCCGGCCGCGCGAGACGCTATAGGTAGGCGTCGAAGTGACTGCCAGCCAGACGCGCGACCTCCTCGAGCGCGCCCCGCTCCTCGAAGAGATGCGTCGCCCGAGCGACGACCGCGAGCTCTGCGGGGCCCGCGAGCTCGCTCATCGCCTCGCGGTTCAGGGCGAGCACCCGTGTGTCGCGCTCGCCCACGATGAGGAGCGTGGGAGCGCGGACGCGACGCAACGCGGACCCGGCGAGGTCGGGACGACCGCCGCGCGACACGACCGCGCGGACGGATGGCCGTTCGGCCGCGGCGACGAGCGCCGCCGCGGCACCGGTGCTCGCCCCGAAGTAGCCGAGCGGAAGCTCGCCGACCGGTGTGATCTCGGCGAGCCGGTCGGTCACCGCGACGAGCCGTCTGGCGAGCCGGTCGATGTCGAAGCGGAGCTCGGCTGTCCGCTCGTCCTCACGCTCTTCGGCGGCGGTGAGCAGATCGAACAGCAGTGTCGCCAAGCCGTGATCGCGCAGCGCCGCGGCGACGCGCTGATTCCGGGGGCTGTGACGGCTGCTGCCGCTTCCGTGGGCGAAGCAGACGACGCCGTGGGCGGCCGGCGGGACCGACAGGACGCCCTCGACAGTCACGCCGTCGAGCGCGAGCTCGAGCGCACGCTCGGCCGCGCCGCTTCGGATCGTCACCGCGCGCGGGCCCCGTCGCCGCGTGCTTCGGCGCGCTCCAACGCCTCGCGGACGACGTCGTCGCTCACCGCGGCGAAATCGTCGTAGTGGAGACCGACGGCCCTGAAGCCTTGGAGCTCACCGAGGCATATGACCGTGTCGGCCTCTCCGCGGAGCGCCGTGGCCGTGTCGACGGCGCAGACCGGCACCGCGACCACGACGCGGGCCGGCTCGTCGCGGCGGATCGAGCGGACCGCGGCGGTGGCGGTGGCGCCGGTGGCGAGGCCGTCGTCGACGATGATCGCCGTTCGGCCGCGCAGCGGGACCGCCGCGGTGTCGCCTCGATAGCGCCGGGCCAGGGAGTCGAGCTGCGCGCTCGTTCGAGCCCCCGCGTCTTCGATCGTCCGCCGATCGAGCCCCGTCGCGTCGACGATGTCGTCGCGGAGAACGACCACTCCTGGCGCGACGGCGCCGAAGGCGAGCTCCGGCTGCCACGGGACACCGAGCTTGCGGGCCACCACGATATCGAGCGGCGCGTCCAGCTTGCGAGCGACCTCCGCCGCGACCACGACGCCACCGCGCGGAAGGCCCAGGACCACCGGATCGGCGAAGCGTTCCTCGTGCAGCCGTTCGCCGAGCAACCGCCCAGCCTCGATACGGTCCCTGAAGATCACCTTCCGAAGACCCGCAGATGCTGTGCCGATGGCGATCCGATGGTGTGACGCGACGGATACACGGCCTCGGCGACCGCCGAACGTGGCACCGGCCCTGCTGTTTCAGCGCTCGAAAGCAGCGGAATAGGAGGGTGGTCCATGGCGACCGCCAAGAAGCACATCGATATCGAGGTCCCCGTCAGGACAGCCTACGACCAGTGGACCCAGTTCGAGGATTTCCCGCGTTTCATGGAGGGCGTGGGATCTGTCAAGCAGCTCGACGACAAGCGGCTTCACTGGAAGGCGACGGTCGGCGGGCGACTACAGGAGTGGGATGCGGAGATCACCGAGCAGCGGCCGGACGAGATCATCGCCTGGCGCAGCATCGGCGGCACCCCGAACGCCGGCACCGTGACGTTCGCGCCGTCGGAGAAGGGCACCCGGCTCAGCCTCATGCTCGAGTACGAGCCGCGGGGCGCGGCGGAGAAGACGGGCGACATCCTCGGCGTCCTCGACCGGCGCGTCCAGGGCGACCTGGCTCGGTTCAAACGGTTCATCGAGGAACGACGTGAGCCGACCGGCGCATGGCGCGGCACGGTCGAAGGCGGCCGCGTCGAAGGGACCGAGACCCCGCACCGCGTCTAGCCGCCCTGCACCCTCGCGTTCGAAGAGGCCGACGCGATCGCGCCGGCCTCGCTCATCCGTATGGTGCATCACCGGGATCGCTCGGATCGATGCGCCGATCGAGGTGGATCCAGACGGCTCGCGCGTAGCGGAAGACGACCGGCGCGAGCGGCAGGAAGAGCGCACCGCTCGCGACGAGCACCCACTCCACCGACCACCGGGTGATCGCGAGGACGGCGAAGAAGAGCGCACCGGCCAGGACGATGGAGAGGCCGTAACCGATCGCCATCGCGCCGACGAAGTACCCGTGCTCGCGTTCGAAGAGGAGCCCGCACACTCCGCACCGCTCCGGCATGTCGATGAGCCCCGTGAACAGCGCACCACCGTGACAGCGCGGACAGCGGAGCGCCGCGATCGAGCGAAGCACCGGCCCGCGTCAGCCGGAGCGCGACGCTCCGAAGAGGGCCAGGAACGTCGCCTCCGCGACGCACACGTTCTCGAACTCACCGAGATGCAGGCTCTCGTTCTCCGAATGAGGACTCGATTCGGGGTCTTCGACGCCGGTCACGAGCAACGCCGCCTCGGGGAACGTATGGGCGAAGCTGAACAGGAATGGGATGCTGCCGCCCTGCCCGATATCGATCGCTTCGCGATCCCATGCCGCGCCAAGCGATCTCTTGAACGCGTCGTACGCGGGCCCACTCGTGGCGCTCACGAACGGCTCGCCGATCGGGCCGCGCGTGATCCGGACCTCGACGCCCCATGGGGCGTGGTGTTCGATGTGGGCGACGAGCCGGTCCTGGGCGGATCGGGCGTCCTGGCCGGGCGGGATGCGCATCGAGATACGCGCCGTCGCGACGGGCCAGATCGTATTCGAGGCCTCGCTCACGGGCGTCGCATCCAGACCGATGATCGAGATCGACGGGCGCCGCCAGAGCCGAGAGGTCAGGCTCCCGTCGCCGATCAGCCGGACCGAAGGTCGCGCACCGACGTAGCGGCGCAGCTCCGGCTCGGCGAGATCCAGCGGATCGGCATCCTCGTTGACGATGCCCTGCACCGCGACACGACCCCGATCGTCGTGAAGTGAGGCGATGACCCGGCTCAAAGCCATGAGCGCGTCAGGGACCGTTCCCCCGTACTGACCGCTGTGCACGGCATGGTCGAGCACGCGCACTTCGACGGTGCACATGACGTTGCCGCGAAGCGTCGTCGTGATCGCCGGTTGACCGATCCGCCAGTTGGACGAGTCCGCGATGAGCACGGCGTCGCACCGGAGCCGCTCCTTCTCCGTCTCGAGGAACGCCGGCAGATGATCGGAGCCCGACTCCTCTTCGCCCTCGATGAAGAGCGCTACGTTCGCGGGCGGCCGGCCCTGGTACGCGCGAATGGCCGCGAGGTGCGCCGCGATGCCGGCCTTGTCGTCCGCGACGCCGCGCCCGTAGAGCCTGCCGCCACGCTCCGCGGGCTCGAACGGGTCGCTCCGCCAGGGCTCGCGTGGTCCGGGCGGCTGGACATCGTGATGCGCGTAGAGGAGCACGGTCGGCGCATCTTTGGGCCCCGCCACGGTCCCGACGACCGCCGGGTGGGCACCCGGTGCCTCGAGGACGCGGACGTCCGCGCCGGCGGCGCGGAACAGCTCAGCGGTGAGCGCGGCCGAGGCGCGGACCGGCGCCGGATCATGACCGGGCGCGCTGAGCGATGGGATGCGCGCCAGCCGCTCGAGCGCGGCCCGCACCTCGGGCATGAGCGCGCGGATCTTCGGCCGCAGCTCGCGGGCGACCGTCCCGACGTCCACGAGCGCGGAGTTTAGGCGCGGTAGTCGCGCGCGCTCACCGGGGAGAGGAGCAGGCGCGGATGGCGCAACAGAGATGGCCGGGCGCCGATCCGCGCGGCGATGTCATCGAGGTAGTCAAGGAGATTGACGCGCATCGGATCGGTGCCCGTCGCGCGCGCTCGCTCGACGCGCGCGTCGATCTCGGCGCGCATCGCGGACTCCGACGGCAGTGCCCCCCGGCCGGCGAAGACCGCGACGACCCAACGGGCCTGGATCTCCGCGATCGGGAAGACCGGGCCCTCGACGCGGCACATCCCGACGAACGCGAGCCGGCGCACGGACGGCGGGAACACGAGACGGTAGAGCGCGAGGGCGCCGTCGCGCCGACCCGGCACATCCGCGGGCAGGAACGGGAACTCGACCGCGTGGCCGGTCGCACAGATGACCGCGTCGGCACGGGCGCTCGTTCCGTCCGAGAACCGCACGCCGTCCGTCCCGAGCGACGCGACACCGCCACGGTGGACCACGATCCGGCCTGAGGCGATCTCGTCAAGGATCTCGATGCCAGGCGTGCGTTTCGAGGTCACCCGGTCCAGAGCGAAGCCCCGCGCCCGGTATTCGCCGCGGAGGGCGAGCCACATCCACCGGTCGCGAAGGACCGCGGGGAGCGCGCGCGCGAGGCGAGTCGCGCGATGGTCGAACGGGCGGCCGCGATACAGCCGCGGCGTGAACGTCGGCATGTCACGGATCGCGAGATGGACGGAGCGTGCGACGCCGGCAAGCTCGCACGCGATGTCGTTCGCGCTCGATCCTGCCCCGACGACGATCACCGCCTGGCCGGCGAACGGCTCGGGCGTCCGGTAGTCCCGCGAGTGGACGATCGATCCGGCGAACAGCTCCCGGCCGGGGAGCTCCGGGACGATCGCGCGCGAGAACAGGCCGGTGCAGACCACCGCCGCATCGAACGGCTCGCCGTTCACAGCCCAGCCGCCATTCTCCGACCGGAGCTCTCGGACGGGCGTCGAGAATCGGATCCGCCCGCGCAGCTCGAAGCGATCCGCGAAGCGCTCGAGGTAACCGAGGACGGCGTCCCGCCCGGGGAAATGCGGGAGCGACTCGTCGAACGGAAGGTCCGAGAACGCCGTCTTCTGCTTCGAGGTGTTCGTGCGGAGCGACCGGTACGCGAGGCCCGAGCCCTCGCGCCACAGGCCACCGAGGCCACGTTCGCGCTCGAAGACGACCGGCTCGAAGCCCGCGTCGGTCAGCCAGCGCGTGGTGACGAGGCCGGCCGCACCGGCGCCGATCACCGCCACACGGTCCACGGCGGCAGTATCGGTCGCACACTTGACGGGTGACCGACCTCGGGAGCGAAGCGGCGCTGCGACTGCTCGAGCTCGGCGCGCTGGAGATCCAGGGTCGGATCCTGAGCGCGTCGAACGCGACGTTCGTGGGTACGGTGCGTCAGGGCGATCTCGCGGCCGAATGCGTGTACAAGCCGGTGCGCGGCGAGCGGCCGCTCGAAGATTTCCCCGATCGGACACTCGCGCGACGCGAGCGGGCCGCATTCCTCGTCTCCGAGTCCTCCGGCTGGAGCGTCGTCCCGCCCACCGTCCTGCGACGCGATGGCCCGTTCGGCGCGGGAATGGCCCAGCTGTGGATCGACATCGACGAAGCCGCCGACGTGTGGGCGATGGTCGGTCAGCCGGATGAGCGGCTCCGACGGATCGCGCTCTTCGACGTTGTGGTGAACAACGCCGACCGCAAAGGCGGGCATCTGCTCCCGACCGCCGACGGCCACGTGTACGGCGTCGATCACGGCATCTGCTTCGCGGTCGAGCCCAAGCTCCGCACCGTGCTGTGGGATTGGCGCGGCATGCCGATCGCGCCCGTGGAGCTCGACGTGCTGCGCCGCCTCCGTGTCGCGCTCGACGGGCCGCTCTGCGAGGCGCTGCTCAGGCTGCTGACCGAAGGTGAGGTCCGCGCCACCGTCGCGCGGCTCGAGCGCCTGCTCGCCACCGGCCGGTTCCCCGAGCCCGACCCCTACCGCATGGTGGTGCCCTGGCCGCCCTTTTGAACCCTGCTCGCTTTTCGCCGCCGTCGCCTGTGATTCAGGCGGCGGCTTCGGCCACCTCGAGCAGCGCCCGGACCTGGCGCACGAGATCGTCCACGTCGAATGGCTTCGCGATCACCTCGCGTGGTCCCTTGCCCGGGAGCGCCGAGGCGGCCCGGGCCGGGTCCGCGGTGAGGAACAGGACCGGGATGCCGGCCAGCGCGTGGTGGTTCCGGACGACGTCGTACACATCGATGCCGCTCGCGCCGGGGAGCTGCACATCGAGCACGAGCAGGCTCGCCACGGATCCGGCCACCGCATCGACCACGAGCGCGCCGTTGCTGACGACGATCGGCTCCATGCCGAGCTCGTCGCGCAGCGCAGCCGCCACGAGGGCGGCGATCGCATCGTCGTCCTCGGCGATCACGACCACCGGCGCTGGAGTCGCGCCCTCCTTCACCTCATCCTTTCCGTCGTGAGCGACCTCCGCTTCGGTCTCGACTTCGGCACCTCGAACAGCGCCGTCGCGGTCGCGGATGGTCCGGAGGTGCGATTGCTGCCGCTCGACCCGATGAGCGGCGAATCGATGCCGAGCGTGCTGTACGTGCGCCGCGATGGGTCCGTCCTGGTCGGGCATCCGGCGATCGATGCTTTCCTCGCCGACAACCGTGACCGCGGACCGCTGCGGCGGGAGGTGAAGCTCCTGGGCGTGCGCGTGGCCTCGAGCGTTCCCGGCGTCGCTCCGGTCGAAGCGCACATCCTCGCCGATCCCAGTTCGCCCGGACGATTCTTCCAATCCCTGAAGACGTTCCTCGGCGATCCGCTCCTCACGTCGACGAACGTGTTCGGCGACGCGCGCGGGCTCGAGGACCTGATCGCGATGCTGCTGGCCGAGATCTTCGAACGGGTCGAGGCGCTCACCGGCGTCCGCCCCACGAGCGCGACGCTCGGACGGCCGGTCGAGTTCGTCGGCGGCGCGGCGGTCGAGGAGCGGGCACGCGGGCGTCTTGAGCAAGCGGCGCGCCTGGCCGGCATTCGTGAGGTCCGGTTGGTCGAGGAGCCCGTCGCCGCGGCGCTTGCGGCCGACGTCCCGGCCGGGCTCGCGCTGGTCTTCGATTTCGGCGGCGGGACGCTGGACCTCTGCGTGACACGCCGCGAGGACGGGGAGATCCGAGTGCTGGGGACCGCGGGCGCGGACGTCGCGGGCGACCGGTGCACACAGCTCCTCATCGATCAGCTCGTCGCGCCTCATCTCGGTGCCGAAATGGAATGGGGGCCGAAACGGCTGCGCCTCCCCCGTTTCATCACGAGCACGATCGGCGACTGGCGCGCGCTCTCCGCCCTGAACGAGAAACCGATCCTGGATGCGCTGGACGATCTGGTGCGCGCGGGCTGGCCGAAGCGGGAGCTCGCCG
Organism: Candidatus Limnocylindria bacterium; assembly: GCA_036389935.1. Taxonomy (GTDB): domain Bacteria; phylum Chloroflexota; class Limnocylindria; order P2-11E; family P2-11E; genus UBA4735. Next base: position 12,764 of record DASWCU010000167.1, on the reverse strand, counting down.
CGCTGCGCAGCGCGATCGAGCTTCAGCTCGGCTACGAGATCTTCGCTTCCGTCGACGCGACGAAATGCGCGCTGTCGACCGAGCAGCTCGCGCTGTTCACCTTCCATCGCGGCGCAGTCGATCTCGACAGCATGGCCTCGCGTCGCGCCTTCGAGCTCACGATCGCGCCGCTCCTGAAGCGGGTCGACACCGCGATCGATGAGGTCCTGGCGCGCGCGGAGGTCGACGCGGATCAGGTCATCGAGATCGTCTGCACCGGGGGTTCGAGCGCGATCCCCGCGGCACGCACGCTGCTCCAGCGGCGCTTCCCGAAGGCCCGGCTCCGGGACGCGGCCGCGCACACGGCGGTGGCGGCGGGGCTCGCGCGGGCCTGACCACCGTCGACGGATGGACGGCGACCGGCAGGATGGTCAGGCGGCCGTCTTGCCTGTGTACGCCGCGCAGAGCATCCCGTAGTACGTCGGGGCCTCGTAGCTGAGGAACTCGCCGCGCCAGCCGTCGTCGAGCGCGCCGTGGAGCATGAGCATCTGCCAGTAGCTGTCGGCCTTCCCCTCGACGGGCAGCGCCGGGTCCATCCGCAGGAGCCCACCGAGGTCGTCCGCCTTCACCAGTGCGACGACCTGCTCGTCGAATTCGGCCGACTTCGGCGTGAACCCGTACGGCCCGTTCGCGTCGTGCCCGTGGCCATGGTCGCAGCTCGCGATCAGCGCGACGCGCCGCTCCGAGGCGCCGGCCGCTCGCGCGATCGCGCGGCCCGCCGCGACGTGCCGCTCGTAGGGCAGATCGCGCGCGGGCGCCATGACGACCGTCGCCACGGGCGGTTGCGATCGGCCGCCCATGAACCAGAGCGGCACGAGCACGGCCCAGTCCATGGGGAACGTGGCGGCGGCCTGGTCGTTCGCGCCGTAGCTCACGCCGACGATCGGCACACCCTCGGCGACCACTTCCTCCCGGATCGCGAGCGCGAGCGCGCGGTCGGCGGCGACCCGCAGCGCGACGTCCGGGTGCCCGTCCAGCGCGCCGGCGACCGTGCCCGCGACGACGACCGCCATCGCGCCCTCGACGTGGACGTTGTGCGGCGTCAGGACGATCGCGACATCGGGTCGCGTCGCCGCGAACCGGCGACCGAGCTCCTCCATGCCGCGCCGCGTGACGAGCGCGAGGTCGCGTTGCTCCGGAGCGCACGCCTCCGCGATGGCGATCCCGCCATGCGGCGCGATGCACGCGAACACGAGCGGCACCGAGCGAGAGTAGGCGACGGCCTCAGACGAGGTCGGGCTCAGGATGGCCGAAGCGCGAGTCGCGCGGGCCGGGCGGCCGAAGGGAGTCGAGGATGTCGCGCACCTCGAAGTCAGCTGCGGCGACCACGCTGTCCGCCGCGCCGTAGTACACCCGGATCCGTTCCTCCGCGTCGTCCATCGGCACATGGCCGCACGTGAAGATGACATCGGGGAAGACGCCGTGGGTCTCGTACGGCATTTCGGGACGCAGGATGGGCTCATCGCTCCGCCCGAGCACCTTCGATGGATCATTACGATCCAGCAGGACCGCGCCGAGCGAGTAGCGGAGCTTCGAGTCCACGCCGTGGTAGATCTCGACCCAGCCGTTCGCCGAGAGGAACGGGACGGTGCCGGCCCCGGTCTGCCGCTCGTCCCATTTCCCCTGGCGCGGCAGGACGAGCGGGCGGTGGAGACCCCACGGCAAAGCGCCCTTCGGCATCGCGATCCAGATGCCGAGCACGTGCCCGAACGAGCTCGGCATCGGCCTGGTGAACGCGACGGGACCACCCCGCCACTTCTCCGGGAACAGGACGAGGTCCTTCTGATCAGGCGGCAGCACGGTCCCAAGCTTCTGGTACCGGTGAAAGTCCTCCGTGACCGCGAGGCTCGTCGTGATCCCGACACGCGACACCGACACGTACGTGACGTGCCACAGCCCATCGATCCGCGCGGCACGCGGGTCCTCGCAGCCGAACTCCTCGAGATCGGTCGTTGGCGCGATCGACGGCTCGTCATCGACGACGAAGCGCAGCCCATCGTCGCTCCACGCGCAGCGAAGGTGGGACACCTGGGTCAGGAACGTCGCCTTCCGTCCGAGCCTCGGGTGCGTGAACCGCACGCCGCGCGGGTCGCTCGTGTCCAGCCCGGGCAGATCCTTCGGGAGGAACACCGGGACGTAACGAAGCTCGGGTGAGCTCGCCTCCGGATCTCGCATCGCGATCCGCACGACGTCGTCCCGCTTGTACCCGCCCGGGAGGGCCACGAGCTTGGGGTGCAGGCCTGAAAGATCGAGCGTCCGCGCGTCCGCGGGCGGATCGACGTCGCTACGTGGGCGCTCGGCCACCCGGACCAGGAGCGCGACCTTGTCGCCGATCCGGGCCGCGGCCGGGTTCAGCACGCTCACCACCTCGAATCCCGGCTGGGCCGGCGGGACGTCGTCGCACGTCAAGAGCGGCCGATCCCCGACGCGCTTGGCGATCTCCACGGTCATATCGGATCGACCAGCAGGTTCCATGCACGGCGACCGATACTGGCGGAGGTGGGTCCCCGGCTCGCGTTTCCGCGGCCCGCGACGCTCCTGCCGGTCCTGATCGTGATCGCGGCGTGCGGCCCCTCGCCCGCGGGGATCGGTCCGAGCGGTCCGTCGCCGGGACGCAGCGCTCCCGCGACCCAGAGAGCGAGTCCGACGCCGTCGCCGACCCCGTCCCCGAGCCCCACCCCACCCCCTCGGCCGCCGGCCATCCGCGACGAGGTCGTACAGAGCCGGCTCATCGTCCCGTGGGACATCGCCTTCGCCCCTGACGGGCGCATGTTCGTCACCGAGCGCGTGGGCAACGTGCTCGTCTTCGCGAGCGGCGACACCGGCGCGCCGCGGATCGCGAATCTCGCGGTCGACGCGGTCCAATCGAACAACACGGGGAAGAACGAATCCGGCCTGATGGGCATCGCGCTCGACCCCGCGTTCGCGGGCAACGGCCTGATCTACGTCTGCGCGACGCGGGCCGATCCCGAGGCCGGCGGCGTCATGAACCAGGTGCTCCGCTATCGCTTCGACGGCGGCGCCTGGACCTTCGACCGGTACGTCATCCGCACCGGGATGCGCGCCGGAGCCGCGCACGACGGCTGCCGGATCCGCTTCGATCGGACCGGCAAGCTCTGGATCACGATGGGCGAGTCGGGCATCGGCGCCCTCGCCCAGGATCCGAACTCACTGAACGGAAAGCTCCTCCGGATCAACGCGGACGGCACGATCCCGGAGGACAACCCCACCCTTCCCGGTGCGGCCGCGCGTTCGGCGGCGTACTCGTGGGGCCACCGCAACCCACAGGGGATCGCGTTCTCGGGCGATCGCGTCTACGACGTCGAGCACGGCGAGGACGATGACGACGAGATCAACCTCATCGAGCCCGGCGCGAACTACGGCTGGCCGATCGTGCACCAGACCGGCGGGGCCGCGCGCGGCATGAAGGATCCGCTCTGGTCGTCGGGGAACGTCACGTTCGCGACCGCCGGGGCCACGTTCGTCAGCGGCTTCCCGTGGGGAAGCTGGAGCGGGTCGCTGTTCGTCGCGGCACTCAAGGATGAATCACTGCGTCGCTTCACGGCGGATGGGACGTCGGTCGCCCCGCAGGAGGTGCTGCTCCGCGGCAAGTACGGCCGGCTCCGCGCCGCGGTACAGGGACCGGACGGTGCGCTCTACCTCACCACGAGCAACCGCGACGGCCGGGCCGCTCCGAGCTCGGCGGACGATCGCATCGTGCGCGTCGTCGCGTCGCAGCCGTGACCCGTGGTGCCTAGCAGACCGCCTCGATCGTACTGACGACGCTGTCGAGGTCGAACGGCTTCGGGATCACCGCGGCTGCGTCGAGCGCTCGCCGCTCATGATCGAGACGACCGGCAGCGGACAGCAGCACGACCGGAACGTCCTTCGCCCCGTCGGCGAGGTGACGCTGCTTCTCGCGGAAGGTCCAGCCGTCCATCACGGGCATCATCAGGTCGAGCAGGATGACGCACGGTAACCAGTGCTCGAGGATCTGGAGCGCCTCGCGGCCGTTCGCCGCGCACTCGACCTGGAACCCTTCGTCATCGAGCGCGATGGACAGTGTTTGCCGGATCGGCTCGTGATCGTCGACGACGAGCACCTTATGCACGCGATCCGCTTCTCCCACCTTGCGGAACACTACTCCGCGGGCGGATGTCGACCCGACGAGCGGGCGACCGAGCTCTCGAGTAGGCCGCTGATCGTCGGATCGCCTTCGCGGCGACCCGGACGGACCTGATCCCAGGTGCACTGCCGCGGATCCTTGTCCGGCCGGAAACGCAGGAACCGAGTGCCATGGCGGAACCGCTCAGCCTCCATCTTGTCGAAGCGGACCTCGCAGACGATGGTCGGCCGCACCTCCGTCCAGTCGAGGTCCTTGCCCTGGCTCCAGCGGCTCAGGCCACCGGGCGCGCGGCCCGCGCCGAGGTGACCTTGTTCGACGAGTGGCGGGAGGCGCCGCTGGAGCTCCTCCTGAAGCTGGCCGGTGATGCCGGAGGTGTGCCCGACGAAGTCGAGCGTGCCGTCGTCGTCGTAGAGGCCGAGGAGGATCGTCGCGATGCGGGTGCCGTTCGTGCGATAGCCGACGATGACGCAGTCGCAGGTCTTGTGGTGTTTGACCTTCACGACGGCGTCGCGTGAGCCGGGCCGGTAGGCGAGGTCCGCGCGCTTGCAGACGACGCCGTCCAAGCCGATCGCCTCGAGCCGCTCGAGCCACCGCTCCGCGAGGGCGCGATCGGTCGTCTGCGGCGACAGCGTGAACCCCGCGGCGAGCCGCTCGAGCTCCGTCCGACGCTCGGAGAGCGGACGAAGATGGATCGGGTCGCCCTGCCAGAGCAGGACGTCGAACGCGATGTACGTCGCGGGCGTCTCCGCGGCGAGCTTCCGGATCCGGCTTTCCGCGGGATGGAGCCGGAGCTGCATCGCGTCGAAGTCGAGCGCGCCATCGCGTTCGATCACGATCTCGCCGTCGAGCGCCGAGTGCGGCGGCAACCGCTCGCCCAGGGGCCGCAGCTCCGGGAAATAGCGCAGCAACGGCCGGCCGTTCCGGCTCCAGAGCGCGAGCTCGCCTCCGTCGTTCTCGAGCACGCCGCGGAACCCATCCCACTTCGGCTCGTAACGCCAGCGGTCGCCGGCGGGCAGCGTCTCGACGAGCTGCGCCTCCATCGGCGGAAAGGGGACCTGCGGCCCGGGACTGTTCACCGCGAGCGAGGCTAAACGGCCACGCGAGCGCGCGTCAGCGGTGGCTACCGGTCGAGCTCGTTCACATCCTCGGGATGCGGCACGTTCGGGCGCGGCCGGTCGCTGTCGCTCGGCTCGCCCTTGTCGCCGACGATCCCCTCCTGCTGCTCGATGACCCGCTCGACCTGCTGATCCGGCTTGTCGAACGGTTCGGTCGCTGGTCGCTTGCGCATCTGCACCGCTCCTGCTCAATCTCTGGCCTTCGGCCAGGAGACACGCTCAAGGCTGGTGGACCTCGCTCCTCGCGGCGAAGCCGCTCGTCGCTGCTCCCGCAGTGACCATGCGCTCATCGCGCATGCCACATGCCACGCCCGGGCGGCACGGCGCTTGCGCAGCCCCGTGGCGGAGGAGCACAAGCATGAAGAAGGACATTCCGCGTAACGAGGCGGGCGAGCCGCCGACCACGACGCCCGAAGAGACCGAGGAGCGCCTCGAGGAGAAGGCCCGTCAGGACCACGGTCGCGCGAACCGCGACCGCATCGAGGCGACGCTCTCGAAGCAGAAGCGCTGACCGGGGTCAGCGCTCGCGCTCGCTCCAGCGGCACTCGCGTGGCGCCTTGTCGCGCCGGAGCCCGAGGAACACGGGCTGGCGCAAGCGATCGTCGGCGGTCCACTCGGCGAAGGCGATCTGCGCGACGAGACGCGGCTTGACCCATCGCGCCTCGCGTAGCCGAGGCGCGTCGGAGAACGGTGGTTCGTCGACGCGAAGCGGGGCGAGCGCACGCGCGAGCTCAGCGAGCGAGTCGCGCGTGTAGCCGCTCCCCACCTTGCCGGTGTAGCGCAGCTTCGCGCCGTCATAGAGACCGACGAGCAACGCTCCAAGGTGCTCGCGCGAGCCGGCCGGCGGGGTGGATCCGCCGATGACGAACTCCGACCCCTTTCGGACCTTCACCTTCAGCCACGAGCGTGATCGCGCGCCCGGCTCGTAGGCCGTCCGCTCGTCCTTCGCGATGATCCCCTCCCAGCCCCTCTCGCGCGCCGTGTCATACGCGGCCGCTCCGTCACGGCCGAGCGACCGCGACAGCCGCAGCGGTCCGGTCGTGCGTCGACCGACGAGCGCCTCGAGTGCGGCTCGCCGTTCCCGCAGCGGGCGCCGCAGGAGCGAACCGCCGTCCACCTCGAGCAGATCGAAGGCGACGTACGCCGCCTTCCCGCCCGAGCCGCGCCGCTGCAGCAGCTGGAAGCGCGATACGCCCTTCGGATCGAAGATCACGAGCTCTCCATCGAGCACGCATTCCCGGGCCGGCAGCTCGCGCACGGCTTCCGCGATCTCGCCGAACCCGCTCGTCAGATCGAGCTGGTTGCGCGACCACAGGCGCACCGCATCACCTTTCTTGTAGGCGAGGGCGCGGATACCGTCGTACTTCTCCTCGAAGATCCAACCCTCGCCGGCGGGCGCATCGGCCGCCAGCGTCGCGAGCATCGGCGTGACGAGCTTCACGGGTCGCCGGTCGCCGCCTTGGCCACATCCCCGCCGTTCGCGCGGGCGATCCCCGCGAGCAACCGTTTGCTCTTCACCGAGCGTGGCTTCTCCACTGTGATGTCGACGCTGGACGCGGCGTCGTCCTTACGCTTCATGAGCAGCCACTTTCGCGGGCCGGTCCGCACGAGCACCCAAGCCCCGTTCAACTTGCGGCCGTGGAGCGTGAAGGCGAGCTCGCCCGCACGCAGCGCTTTGCCGACGTCGGGCGCGTCCGTCTCATAGGTGCCGGTGTCCCAGAGCATCACCGTTCCGCCGCCGTACTCGCCTTCCGGGATGACGCCCTCGAAGTCGCCGTACTCGACCGGGTGGTCCTCGACCTGCATCGCGAGCCGTTTCTCCCGCGGATCGAGCGATGGGCCTTTCGGTACGGCCCACGACTTGAGGACGCCGTCAGCCTCCAGGCGAAAGTCATAGTGGAGCGCGGTCGCCCGATGCTTCTGGATCACGAATCGCGCGCGGGGCCGCTTGGCGACCCGGCCGCGCGGCTCGGGCGTCTTCGTGAAGCGGCGCTTCTTGACGTACTCCCCGAGCGGCACGTCCTGTGTCCTGCAACAGGCCTGCCGACCATTGCCCTGACGGGATGCACGGGACGATAAACAGAAGCGACGCCTGCGGGCCCGAATGCGCGGCGCGGCAAACTGGCTGGCCTGCTCAGGCCCAGTTGACGGCTTAGAACGTCTGTTCTATCATACCGGACCGGGTGAGCAGGCGCGCGGGTTGACACGGACCGTTGTGTATGGGCGCTCAAGCACGAGCCGACGGACGTCCCAGAGTCAGCTGGACGCGTGCCGAGCGGCGGCGGCAGAACTCGGCTTTGAGATAGTCGGCGAGTTCGTCGACGAGAACGTGTCCGGATTGGTCGGCTTCCAATCCCGCGCGGGCGGGCAACGCTTACTCGAACTCATCCAGCGGACACGCGTGGAAGCAGTCCTTGTGTTTCGGCTCGATCGAATCGCGCGATCAAAGGCAGACCTCGAGGAAACCACTCGATACCTCGAGCATGCGGGACTCGAACTCTGGTCGGTAGCGGATCTTCCACTCCCCGCTCGCATCCTGCCGGGCCGGTTAACGGAGATCGCCGCCTTCGCGGAATTTGAACGCACCGCGATCAAGAGGCGAATGCAAAGCGGAGTCTTGCGGGCTGCTCGTGTTGGAAAGTGGATAGGTGGTCCGGTGCCGTTTGGCTACGACCTCGATGCACACGGTCTGTTAACGCCTTCCAGCAGGTTGGTTGCGGGAGCTACCGAGGCTGATCTCGCGCGGTCTATCTTCGAGCGCCTGGCGGCCGGGTCATCGACGGTATTGGAGTCGCGTCGAATGAACGACATGGGCGTGCCACCTGGACGGCGCTACGCGAGAGCCGTGGTAGTCATGAGCCGCCCGCTGTGGCTACCGTCTCGGGTCCGAGCGATGGTCCGGAACACTCTGTACGTCGGGCAGCATCAGTTCCATAACTCTGCAGGATCGGTGCAGCGTGCGGTCGTCCCTCTCGTTTCGCCTCAACTGTGGCAGGCAGCTCAGGACCGCCTAACGCAAAACAACTGTCGTCGCTCCGGCAAGCAGCATTTCGACTATCTGCTGAACCGATTGATCCGCTGCGCGACCTGCGGACGAGGCTATTGCGGCGCGGTGGCGAATTCGAAGGGAGCCCGTACGCCGTACTACAGGTGCATGGGGCGCTCGCCGAGCGTCGAACCGCACAGTGGCGCGCGATGCAGGGCCAGAACCCTTCCGGCCAAGAAACTCGAGATCCTCGTATGGAACGACTGCATGAACATGGACCCCGGCTCAGGTGGCGCCCTCGACTTCGCTGCGATGCGATCGATCGTTCGGGCCAAGGTCAAAGCGATCGTGGTCGAGACCTTGGGTTCTGGTTACAGGAAGCGCGCCTTGGTCCGCGTCGCGTACGCGAACGGATTGGAACGGAACCTGGAAGTGTCGCGAAGTGGAGTCCACGACCTGTGACGGCCGTTGCGTACCGTGAGGTCCACGCCAAGTCCGCGATGAATCGCGTGCGCGGCATGCCGTTTGACTGGAGCCTCAATCCGTTCATCGGCTGCCCACACGCGTGCCGCTACTGTTTTGCGCGCGCCTATCACGCGCGGAAGGAGCTCGACATCGGCGCGGGCTTCGATCGCGAGATCGACGTCAAGGTCAACCTCGTCGAGCTCCTCCGCGCCGAGCTCGAGCGTCGCCCGAAGGGTGCGCTCGCCATCGGGACCGCGACCGACCCCTATCAGCCGATCGAGGGCAAGTACCGGCTCACTCGCCGCTCGCTGGAGGCCCTCGTCGATCGGCCGATGCCGGCGAGCATCGTGACCAAGTCGACGCTCGTCGTCCGCGACATCGACGTGCTGCGCGAGCTGGACGAACGCCTCGACGGCGAGCTGTGCGTGTACTTCAGCGTGCCGACCCTCGATCGAGCGGTGTGGCGCAAGGCGGAGCCGGGCACGCCGCCGCCGGTGCAGCGACTGCGCGCGCTCGAACGGCTGCGCACGTCGGGCATCGACGCCGCGGTGCTGTGCGCTCCCGTGCTGCCGGGGATCACCGACAGCGAAGCATCGCTCGATGCGGTCGCGCGGGCCGCATCAGAAGCCGGTGCGACCGCCCTCGGCTGGCGTCCGCTCAAGCTCGACGACGAGATCAAGGACTACTACTTCGATTTCCTCGCGATCGAGTTCCCGGTGCTCGTCCCGCGGTACGCCGCGGCCTACGCGACGGGGCCGCACGCCGGCCGCGAATATCAGCGGCGGCTGGACGAACGGCTCACCGCGATCAGAGCGCGATACGGCTTCCACGAGCGTCGGCGTCTCCAGCGACGGCCGTCGACCGAGACGGAGCAGCTCGCACTCGCGATGTAGATCGCGGCGGTGGCCTCGACCGTGCATCATCGTGCGGCCATGCGAGGCCTGCGGGTGGCGATGCTCGCGCCGATCTCCTGGCGCGTCCCGCCTCGCCACTACGGTCCCTGGGAGCTCGTGGTGTCGCACCTGACCGAGGGCCTGGTCGCCCGCGACGTCGAGGTCACGCTGTTCGCGACGGCCGACTCCGTGACGAGCGCGCGGCTCGAGGCGGTCTGCCCGCGGCCTCTGTCGGAAGATCCCTCGCTCGACCCGAAGGTATGGGAAGGGTTGCACATCGGCCACGCCTTCACGCTCGCGCGCGACGCCGACATCCTGCACAACCACTACGACTTCCTCCCGCTCACGTACAGCAGGTTGGTCGATGTGCCGATCGTGATGACCATCCACGGCTTCTCGTCGGAGAACATCCTCCCTGTCTATGAGCGATATGCCGATCGCGTCCGCTACGTCGCCATCAGTGACGCGGACCGAAGCCCGCGCCTCTCCTATGCGGCGACGATCCACCATGGCATCCCGTTCGAGGACTTCACGCTCGGCACCGGAGCGGGCGGGTACCTGCTCTCGTTCGGTCGCATCCATCCGGACAAGGGCGTCGCGGAGGCGATCGCCGTCGCCCGCGGGGCCGGGCTCCCGCTCGTGATCGCCGGCATCGTGCACGACACGGCGTACTTCGAGCGTGAGGTCGCGCCGCACGTCGATGGAGAGCGCGTTCGCTACGTCGGCGCCGTGGGGCCGGATCAGCGCAACACGCTGCTCGGCGAGGCCGTCGCGCTGGTGCACCTCGTCAACTTCGACGAGCCGTTCGGCCTGGCGATGGTCGAAGCGATGGCCTGCGGGACGCCGGTGATCGCGCGGCCACGCGGCGCGATCCGTGAGGTCGTCGACGAGGGCATTACCGGCGCGATCGTGGACGGCGTCGATGCCGCGATCGCGGCGGTCACGCCGATCGCGGCGCTCGATCGGGCTGCCGTCCGGGCCCGCGCCGAGTCGCGCTTCTCCCGCGAGCGCATGGTCGACCAATACCTCGCCCTCTACGCTCGGATCCTCGCCGGCGAAGCGTGAACGAGCCGTCCGCACGCGGCTTGGCATCCGCGCGTACGGGTGGTGGGTTCTCGCTCGGCATGAACTACTGGCCGGCATCGAGCGCGATGCGGATGTGGCGGCGGTTCGAGCCATCGGAGGTCGAGCGCGACTTCGATCGATGCGGCGCGGCGGGATGCGACGCGGTCCGCGTGTTCCTCTTGTGGGAAGACTTCCAACCGGATCCGTCGACGGTCGACGATCGGGCCCTCGAGCGACTGCGCACGGTGGCGGACCTCGCCGGCCGCAGCGGCCTCGGCCTGGTGCCGACGCTCTTCACGGGACACATGAGCGGGGTGAATTGGATCCCGGCCTGGGCCCTCGGCACGCGGCCCGCCGGGCGCTTCCGCACGATCGCGGGCGATGCGGTGGTCGATCGCGAGTCGCGCGACTGGACGGCCGATCCGGTGGTCGGCGCGGCGCAGGCGCTCCTCGCGCGCGAGGCCGCGGCTGCGCTCGCGGGGCATCCGGCCCTTCGGCTGTGGGATCTCGGCAACGAGAACTCGAACTGCGTCGTACCGGCCACGCGTGAGCACGGTCGGCGGTGGCTCGCCGCGATGGCCGGCGCGATCCGCTCGGCCGACGCGAGCACGCCGATCACGATCGGGCTGCACGCCGAAGACCTCGAGGAGGATCGGCGGATCGGACCGGCCGAAGCGGCCGAGGTCTGCGATGTCCTCTCGATGCACGGGTACCCGATGTACCTGCGCTGGGCCGCGGGCCGTGACGACGAGGCGGTCCTGCCGTTCCTCGCCTCGATCACGCGGTGGCTGGGTCGAAAGGACGTGCTGTTCGAGGAGTTCGGCGCGGCGACCGTCGATCCGACCGATCCGCCCCCACCCGACGCGGCCGGCATGTTGCTCACCGAGGACGCCGCGGGCGCCTACACGGGCCGGGCGCTCGACGCGATCCATGTCGTCGGCTGTACCGGAGCGTACCTCTGGTGCTACGCGGATTACGACCGCTCCCTCTGGACGATGGCGCCGCTGGACCACGCGACGCACGAGCGGCACTTCGGCCTATGGCGGGCGGACGGCTCGGCGAAGCCGGCCGTCGGGTCGCTGCCGGGATGGAGCGGAAGGGCGGTGCCCGAGCGGCCGGACGACGGCTGGATCGACATCCGGCGCGAGGAGTACTTCGCGCGGCCGCTCGCTCACCTGGCGCGGCTCTACGACGCGTATCGGACGCGGCGGTAGGCGCCGACGCCGGTGAGCCACGAGACGCGGCCGCACGGTACTGCGGACGACGACGTGCTCTCATGGGCGGCCGCGCGGATCGCGGACCTCGCACGCGGACGGGTGTGCGATCTGGGATGTGGCGAGGGCCGATTCCTACCGTCCGGCGGCGTCGGTGTCGATCTCGATGTGGCCCGGCTCCGCGCCGCGCGGGCACGCTCGTCGCGGCTCGTGCTCGCGGACGCGCATGCGCTCCCGTTCGCGGACGCCTCCTTCGACACCGTGCTCGCGAATCGCATGCTGAACGCGGCCGGACGCGTCGATGCCGTCCTGACGGAGATCCGCCGCGTCCTGCGGCCGGACGGACGGCTCATCGTCCTCACCCGCGCGCGGCGGCGCGAAGACGCGGACCGGCTCGATCCGGACAATGGTGCCGCGCGTTTGGCCGCGCACTTCGCGCTGGTCCACGCGGAGCGGCGGGCCGGCGCCGCATTGTTCGTCGTCGGCGGGGCCATCGACGAGTGAGCGACGGATCGGCACGGGCCATTGGGCCAGTTCGGGGCCCGTCAGCGTGCGACGAAGGCGGGAACGCCGGCCAGGGGCAGCGTGCGCACCACGCGTCCGGTCGGCCCGTCGAGGACGAGCAGCTGGGCGGGGGCGCGCCGGCCGAGCAGGATCTGATCGCCGCCGGCCATGGGCCCGCACTCGTTGCCCCGTGGAGTGACGATGAGGTCGGCGCTTGCGATCGTGTAGCGGATCTGCGGGCCACCGAGCGCGCACACGTGCAGCGTCCCGTCCGAAGCGGCGGCGGCCTGCAGGCTCGAGCGTTGCGCGAAGCCCGCCGGGATGCGCAGCTCGGTCACGGCCCGCTGGGCCGGATCG
>DASWCU010000166.1:0-5525 GCA_036389935.1 Candidatus Limnocylindria bacterium | reverse complement strand
GTCGACCTCGCTGAGTTCCGCGACGTGCTCGAGGATCACAGTGGCGAGACCTCATGGTGGTTTGACTTCGACATTGGCGTTCTGTACATGTTCACGGACTCCATGTGGGACGGTGAGGAGGTCGATCGCGAGTTCGAATTGCCGGACGGCGTTCGTTGCATCGATCCGATCGACTTGTGGGAGAGTTATGGTGACCTCGAAGACTTCACAGCGATGGTCCGCGATCCAAGGACGCGCGACCTTCTCGAACGGGCGATCGCGGGGCGCGGCGCGTTCCGGCGCTTCAAGGATGTCCTGCACGAGTTCCCCGACCTCCGCGCAACCTGGTTCAAATTCCACGACGCGCGGATGGAACGGCGCGCGATCGAATGGCTGCGCGACGAGGGCCTTGTGGATGAGGAGGCCGCGGAGCGCGCCCTCTCGGCTCGGCCGGATCCCGAGCTGCCCGGGCTCGGCGGACCGTTCGATGCGCCTGCCGTCGCCCAGCGGGTGGCGGATGATCTGCGCGGTCTCTACGGCAAGCGACTGCGCGAGGTGATCCTCTTTGGCTCCTGGGCCCGAGGCGATGCCCATCCGGAGTCGGACATCGACCTGCTCATCGTGCTGGACCGGGTCGACGAGATGTGGCGCGAGTACGAACGCATGAACGAGATCCTCTACCGTCACTCGCTCGGCAACGACACCGTCGTCACGGCCCTTGTCGTCGGTGCACGCGACTATGCGTCCGCGCAGCGACCCGTCCTGATCCGAGCGCGCGCGGAGGGCCGATCCGTCGGTTGAGCACGTCGGAGGTCCGCGATCTCATGGAGCGCATGCGGCCGGAGCTCGACGCCGCGCGGGCCCTCGCAGAACGTGAGCTTCTGGCGCAGGCGATCGTCCACGCGTACTACGCGACGTTCTTCGCGGTCGAAGCCGCGCTGCTCGCGCTCGGTGAGACGCGCTCGAAGCATTCGGGGGTCATCAGTGGCTTTGGTCAGCACGTGGTGAAGAGCGGCGGGATCGATCCGGCCGTTGGCTCGGTGGTCAGAAGGCTCTTCGAGCTGCGGAACGCGGCGACCTACGGAGGAGCCGCGGTCGACACGGCGACGGCCGCGTCGGCCATCGCCGACGCGGAACGCTTCGTCGAAGCGGTCGAAGGCTGGCTGGCGCGGCGCTCAGGACCGTGAAAGGACTGTGCACCCTGCACGCTTGACGCCCGCACCCCGCGTCCGCGAATATCCGACTCGATCGCTCGGGAATCACCGCGAGCGACTGCAGTTGGAGGTCAACAGGGCATGCAGCGCGCGCTTCGCGATTGGCCGGCCGGCGGGATCACCCCGCGGCTCCGGCGCGTCGTCGCGCGCGACGCCCGTGCGACCGGCGGTCTGTGCGCCTGTTCGAGGGTGACGGCTGCCGGGCGGTTCAGCTCCTAGCCTCCTAGCTCCCAGCCCACCGCCTCCGGCGTCCCCGTCGCCTTTTCCGGGCGCCCCTATTCGCCCCGCCGGAGGTATCGCCCTGTCCATCGCCGTTCGCCGCCCAGCCATCCTCGGCCCCGCATCAGAGCCGCGCGCCGATAGCGCGAACGTCCTGGACCACCTCGAGACCCTCGAGGCCGAGGCGATCTACGTGCTGCGCGAGGTCGCGGGCCAGCTCGAACATCCGGTGCTGCTCTTCTCGGGCGGCAAGGACTCGGCGGTGCTGCTCCGTCTGGCGGAGAAGGCGTTCCGGCCCGGCCCGTTCCCGTTCCCCGTCCTCCACGTCGACACGGGCCACAACTTCCCCGAGGTGCTCGACTTCCGCGACGGCCGGATGGCCGAGCTGGGCGAGCGGTTGATCGTGGAGCGCGTCCAGGACTCGATCGACCGCGGCCGCGTGGCCGAGCCCATCGGCCCGGATCGCTCGCGCAACCGGCTCCAGAGCACGGTGCTGCTCGACGCGATCGCCGAGCATCGCTTCGACTGCGCGATCGGAGGCGCGCGCCGCGACGAGGAGCGCGCCCGGGCGAAGGAGCGCGTCTTCTCTTTCCGCGGCGAGGCCGGGCAGTGGGACCCGAAGAACCAGCGCCCCGAGGTGTGGTCCCTCCTGAACGGACGGATCCGCCGCGGCGAGCACATCCGCGCGTTTCCGCTCTCGAACTGGACCGAGCTCGATGTGTGGGAGTACATCGACAGCGAGCGCATCGAGCTGCCCGCGATCTACTTCGCGCACGAGCGCGAGGTCATCGAGCGCGACGCGTTCCTCCTCCCGGCGAGCCCCTGGCTCGAGCTCCGCGATGGTGAGCGGCCGGAGCCCGCGACGGTCCGGTTCCGCACCGTGGGCGACATGCTCTCCAGCGGCGCCGTGCGCTCCGCGGCGCGGACCGTGGCCGAGGTCATCGTCGAGAACGCGCGTATCCCGGTCTCCGAGCGAGGCAGCGGACGTGCCGACGACCGCGTATCGGACGCGGCGATGGAAGACCGGAAGAAGGAGGGGTACTTCTGATGTCGGCCATCGCGAGCGGCGAGGTCGTGCGGCTTTGCACGATGGGCTCGGTCGATGACGGAAAGAGCACGCTCATCGGGCGGCTGCTGCACGATCGCAAGCTCGTCCTCGACGACCAGCTTGCCGCGGTGCGCGACGCGAGCGCGCGGCGCGGATGGGATGGCCTCGACCTGTCGCTGATCACGGACGGCCTGCGTGCCGAGCGTGAGCAGGGGATCACGATCGACGTCGCGTACCGCTACTTCGCGACGCCGCGACGGCGTTTCATCCTCGCCGACACTCCCGGCCACGTGCAATACACGCGGAACACGGTGACCGGCGCATCGACCGCGCAGGTGGCGCTGCTCCTCGTGGACGCCGAGCGAGGCATCGGCGAACAGGCCCGGCGGCACGCCTTCGTCGCCTCGCTCCTGGGCGTGCCGCATCTCGCGGTCTGCGTGAACAAGATGGACAAGGTCGACTGGGACGAGGAGCGGTTCGTGGCGATCAGGGAGCGGCTCAGCCGGTTCGCCGCGCTGCTCGGCTTCCGCGACGTCGCGTTCATTCCGCTCTCCGCGCTCCACGGTGACAACGTGGCCGAGCGGTCGCGACGCACGCCGTGGTACGACGGGCCGACCCTGCTCGCGCACATCGAGACGATCGCCCTCGCCGCCGATGTCGATCGGGTCGGGGTGCGGCTCCCGGTGCAGTACGTGATCCGCGAGCGCGGCACGAGCGGCGCGGCCGGACGGTGGTACGCCGGTCAGCTCGCGGCGGGTGTGCTCCGCGTGGGCGATGAGGTGGTCGTGCTTCCCGCGGGCCTGTCGACGACCGTCGCGGCCCTCGCGAACGGGATGCCGATCACGTCCGCGTTCCCGCCGATGAGCGTCCGGGTCGCCCTCTCGGACGACCTCGATGTCTCACGAGGCGACATGATCGTGCGGCTCACCGATGGACCGGCGGTCGTGCGCGAGGTCGATGCGATCGTGTGCTCGCTCTCCACCCAGCCCATCGCCCAGGGCTCGCGCGTCGTCCTCCAGCACACCAGCCGCTCGACGAGCGGCGTCGTGACGAGCCTCCGCTACCGCATCGACGTGAACACGCTCGAACGGGATCCGGCGGTGACCGCGCTCGGCTTCAACGAGATCGGCCGCGCGACGATCCGGTCCGCGGACCCGCTGTTCTACGACCCGTACCGGACGAATCGAGCGACGGGGAGCCTCATCCTCGTCGATCCGGACACGAACGCGACGATCGCGGCGGCCATGATCGTCGACCCGAACGAGAACGAGGGATCGCTGTGAGCCCCGAGCTCCTGGCCCTCGGCGCGATCACCTTCCTTGCCGCGATCGTCAACGGCGCGCTCGGGTACGGCTTCTCCTCGATCACCGTCCCGCTCGCGCTGCTCCTCGTCACGAGCCGGGTGCTCAATCCCGCGCTCGTGCTGGTCGAGGTCGCGATCAACCTCTACGTCCTCGCCGTGAACTGGCGCGGCGCCGCGGCCGCGATGCGCCGGGTCAGCACGCTCGTCGTCGGCCTCGTCCCGGGCGTCGTCGTCGGCAGCTTCTTCCTCGCCTCGGTCAGCCCCGACGCGGTGAAGCTCGCCACCTACGCGATCCTGCTTCCGCTCATCCTGGTCCAGGCGAGCGGCCTCCGCCGCCCGCTCCGCTCGGAGCGCGCCATCGGTCTCCCGTTCGGCGGCGGCGTCGGCCTCCTCTACTCGGTCACGACGATCTCGGGGCCGCCGCTCGCGCTCCTGTTCAACAACCAGGGCTACGCGAAGCGGGACTTCCGCGCGTCCCTCGCCGTCGTCCGCGTCGCCGAGTCGTCGATGACCGCGGTGGCCTACCTGGTGCTCGGCCTCTATACCCCCGCCAGCCTGGCGCTCGTCGGGCCGATCATCCCCGCCGTCCTGCTGGGCATCCCGGCCGGCACGCTGCTCATCCGGCGGATCGATCCCGAGACGTTCCGGCGGGTCTGCATGAGCTTCGACGCCTGGATCGTCGGCTTCGGCCTCTCGCGCGTCATCGAAGGGCTGCACGTCGTCGCGGCGCCGGGCGCCTATCTGGTGCTGGCGACGGCCGCGGCGATCGATCTCGTGCTGCTCTACCGGTTCTTCCGTCAACGCTCGACACGCGGGCGCCATGCGGTCGCGCGCGAGCGACCGCTCATCTCCGCCACGGGAGGGGACTGACATGTGCGCGATCTGCGGCTGCGAAGCCACCGAAGCGACGGCGACGACCAGCGACGCGGCGTCGAGGCCGGCGCGCGACGAGATCATGGCCCAGCGGCGAGCCGAGGCGGTCCGCGACTACGAGTCGGCGGACTGGCAGCGTGTGCTCAAGCGCAACGTCGTCGAGCGCCTGAAGCGCGAGAAGTTCCCGACCGAGATCCGGGCCGAGATCCCGCAGCTCGCGACCCTCGGCTTCGAGGCCGCCGGCGAGGGCGACGCGCTGAAGCGCGCGCTGCTGGCGAGGCGCATGGGGACGGCGGCGAGCGCCGCCGCGACCGAGGCCGCGACCGGGCGCGCGGCGTACGAGGTCATCAGCGAAGAGGACATCGTGCGACTGCAGTGGTGGGGGCTCTACCACGACAAGCCGCGCGTCGGCTACTTCATGATGCGGATCAAGATCCCCGGTGGGATCCTCACGGCCCGGCAGCTCCGGACCGTCGGGCGGCTGGCCGAGCGCTACGGCCGCAACTACGCCGAGCTCGCCACGCGGCAGAACGTGCAGCTGCATTGGATCCGGCTCGACGACTTCGAGGAGATCTTCCAGACCCTCGAGGCCGACGGCCTCACCACCGCGGGCGCCTGCGGCGACACCGTTCGGAACATCACCGCGTGCCCGGTGGCCGGCATCGCGCGTGAGGAGTTGTTCGACGTGACGCCCGTGCTGCGCGAGTTCGCGTCGTTCTTCTACGGCAACCGCGAGTACTCCGACCTCCCGCGGAAGCACAAGATCACGATCTCGGCGGACCCGACGCAGTGCAACGCGCCGGACTTCCACTGCATCGCGCTCGTCGGCGCGATCAAGGACGGCCGGCCCGGCTTCGCGTTCCGGGTCGGTGGGGGTCTCTCGTCGGCC
>DASWCU010000165.1:0-12061 GCA_036389935.1 Candidatus Limnocylindria bacterium | reverse complement strand
CTCGGGAACGGGAAGCCGGCCGGCGACGACCCGTGGGAAGCGGACACCCTCGAGTGGGCGACGACCTCACCGCCTCCGGCCTACAACTTCGAACGGATCCCCGTCGTGCACAGCGCTCGACCGCTGAAGGAGGAAACGCCGCACCCGGCGTCGCCGTGACCGTCTCGGCGGGTTACCGGCGCCTCGCGTACCTCACCCTCTTCGCCACGCTCGCGGTCGCGATCTGGGGCGGCATCGTGCGCGTCAGCGGCTCCGGGCTGGGCTGCCCGGACTGGCCGCTCTGCCACGGCCAGTTCCTCCCGTCCCTCGACGTCGCGACGCGGATCGAGTGGACCCATCGGCTCCTCGCGATCGCCGCCGGCCTGACCCTCGCCGCGCTCGCGCTCTGGACCCTCCTGCGTTACCGCGCGGATCGCCGCGCGCTCGGGTTCGTCGGCGCTGCCGTCGTCCTGTATTGGCTCCAGGCGATCCTCGGCGCGATCACCGTCGTGCTCGAGCTGCCCGAGACCTGGGTGACCGCCCACCTCGCGAACGCGGAGGCGCTCCTCGCGGTGCTCACCGGCTACGCGATCGTGCTCCGCTGGCCCGCGGTCGGCCGCGGCCTCGCGCGACCGACGGCGTTCACCTGGCTCGCGGTGTCCGCGGCGGCCGGCACGTTCGTCCTGATGCTCTCCGGCGCGTACGTGCGGGGGGCCGGCGCGTCGACCGCGTGCACGACCTGGCCGCTCTGCGACGGTGGCATCCCGGTCGCCGGCGCGCCCGCGGTGCACATGGCCCACCGGTACATCGCGGCGGCGGTCGGCGTGCTCATCGCGCTCGCGGTGGCCGGCGCGTGGCGGCGGCGACGCGAGATCGCCGGGCTCGGCCCCGCCGCCGTCGTCACGGCGGGCCTCTTCGTGCTGCAGATCATCGTCGGTGCCCTGAATCCGCTGACCGCGTTCTCGCCGTGGGCCCTCGGCGCGCATCCGGCCATCGCGACCGGTCTCTGGTGCGCGACGGTCGCGCTCGCGGTGCTCGCCTGGCGGCCGGTGAGCGCCGAGGCGACGACCACGGTGCGGGATCTGATCGCCCTGACGAAGCCGGCGATCATGTCGCTGCTCCTCGTCACGGCCCTCGGCGGGATGTTCCTCGCGGCGGGAGGCGTCCCGCCGTTCCACCTGCTCGTCGCGACGATGATCGGCGGCGCGTTCGCGAGCGGCGGCGCGTCGGCGCTGAACCATTACTTCGACCGCGACCTCGACCTGCGAATGCGCCGGACATCGCGCCGTCCTCTGCCCGGCCAGCGCGTCGCGCCCAGGGTCGCGGTCGCGGTCGGGATCGTGCTGAACCTCCTCGCGTTCGCCGTCCTCGCGCTGGTCGCGAATCTGCTCGCCGCGCTCCTCGCGATCGGTGGCACGCTCTTCTACATCCTCGTGTACACGCTGTGGCTGAAGCGCACCACGGTGCAGAACATCGTCATCGGCGGCGCCGCCGGCGCGATCCCGCCGCTCGTCGGCTGGGCGGCCGTCGCCGGCAACGTCGATCTGCCGGCGCTCTACCTCTTCGCGATCGTGTTCTTCTGGACGCCCGCCCACTTCTGGGCGCTCGCGATCCTCATCCGCGACGATTACGAGCGCGCCGGCATCCCGATGCTGCCGGTCGTGCACGGCGAGCGCGCGGCGGAGTGGGGGATCCTCCTCTACGCGATCGCGCTCCTCCCGCTGTCGATGCTCCTCTTCCTGACGCGGTACGTCGGCCTGCTCTACCTGCTCATCGCACTGGTCCTCGGCGTTGTCTTCGTGATCTATGCGGTGCGGCTGCTCCGCTCGGCCGAGGCCCGGCGCCGCGCAACGGCGCGCGGCGTCTATCTGTACTCGCTCCTCTACCTGGCGCTCATCTGCGTCGCGATCATGGTGGATACGACCGTACGGCTGTAGCGCTCGTCGTCCTCTCCATCGTCGCCGCGGCGATCTATACGCGAGGCGCGCGCGCCCGGCGCGGGTGGCCGGCGTGGCGCACGGCGCTCTTCCTCCTCGGGCTCGTCGCGGTGCTCGCGGCGCTCGTCTCGCCGATCGACTCGATCGCGCTCGACCTGTTCAGCGTGCACATGGTCCAGCACATGCTGCTCATGGTGGTCGGCGCCCCGCTGCTCCTCGCCGGCGCACCCGTCCGGCCGCTGCTGCGCGGCCTCCCGGCGGGGTTCCGCCGGGGTGTCGTCCGTCCACTGGCCCGCGCGCGCGCCGTCCGCGCGACGCTGCACGCGCTCCGTCTGCCCCTGGTCGCGGCCGGCCTGTACGTCGCCGGCCTCTATGCGTGGCATGTGCCGGCGGTGTACGACGCCGCGGTCGAGAACGCGACGCTGCACGTGGTCGAGCACCTGTGGTTCCTCGGCACCGCCCTCCTGTTCTGGAGCGTGGTCATCGATCCCGTCCCGTTCCGCGGCACGCTCCCGTACGCGGCGCGGATCGTGTACCTCCTCCTCGTCGGCGCGGCGCAGAACACGATCCTGGGCGGGCTGCTCTCGTTCTCCACCCGGCTCTTCTACACCCACTACGCGGGGCGCACCGCCGCATTTGGCATCGATCCGGTGACCGATCAGCGGCTCGGCGGCGTCATCATGTGGGTTCCCGGCGACCTCATCTTCCTGACGGCCGCCAGCTTCTCGTTCTTCTATTGGCTACAGTCCGAGGAGCAGGCCCAACGTCTGCGGGAAAGTCGCACGAGGTGATCCACATGAGGCCATGGTCCGCGCGGAAGCTCGTCTCGCTCGTGGCCGCGCTCGCCGTGGTCGTTGTCGCGTGCGGCGGCGCGACCGGCGAGACCGGCGAGCAGCCGACGCTCTACGTCGACCTCAGCGACTACCGGATCGCGCCGGACAAGGCGGTGGTCCCTCCGGGCCGGGTCGTGATCGGGATCCGTAATCACGCCTCGATGAGCCACGATCTGAAGGTGATCAAGACCGACGCGGCGCCCGACCAGCTCCCGTACGACCAGGGCGCTGCCAAAGTCAAGGAGGACGGCAAGGTCGCGGGGCTCGAGAACATCCCGGGCGGGGCGTCGCGCAAGCTCGTCGTCGCGGACCTCGCGCCTGGGCGCTACGTGCTGATCTGCAACGTCGCCGGCCACTACCTCCTGGGGATGCGCGCCCCGCTCGAGGTGAAGTAAGCGCGGCTACGGCAGGAGCCGGCCGAGATCTCGAGGAAAGAGCGTCGTCTCGCGCAGGTTGCTCGCCCCGACGAGCTGCTGCACCCAGCGCTCGAGGCCGATCGCGAATCCGCCGTGTGGCGGCATGCCGTAGCGGAACGCCTCGAGGTACCCGGCGAACGGCGCGGGCTCGATCCGCCGCTCTCGCAGCGCGGCCTCGTAGTCGTCGTACCGATGGAGGCGCTGGCCTCCGGTCGCCAGCTCGAGCCCGCGGAACAGCAGGTCGAAGCTGTTCGAGTACGCCGGCCGCTCCGGGTCGGGGTGGGTGTAGAACGGCCGCTTCCGCATCGGGAAGCCGACGACGAACAGGAAATCGGAGCCATGCGTGCGGAGCGCCCACTCCCCGAGCCGGCGCTCGTGCGCGGGCGCGAGGTCAGGCTCCGAGCGCACCTCCGGCCCGAGCTCGGTCGCGAGAAGATCGAGCGCTGCGGTGAAATGCAGGACCGGGAAACGTGACGGGACTCGGACCGGGAGTCGGACGCCAGCCTGGCTCGCGGCGCCGTGCACGCTCGCGGCCTGGGCCATCGCCGTGATCGCCGTCTCGAGCACGGCCATCACCTCACGGTGATCGGCGATGAAGCCCAACTCAGCGTCGAGCGACACGTACTCGTTCAGGTGGCGCGGTGTGTCGTGGGGCTCGGCGCGGAACACCGGACCGACCTCGAAGACCCGCTCGAAGACGCCGACGAGCATCTGCTTGTAGAGCTGTGGGCTCTGGGCGAGGAACGCGGGTCGGCCGAAGTAGTCGACCCCGAAGCAGCTCGCGCCGCTCTCGGTCGCGGTCGCGACGATCTTCGGCGTGAAGACCTCCGTGAACCCCTGCTCACGCAGCGCGGCACGGTAGGCCGCGACCGATGCCTCCATGACGAGGAACGCGGCGCGGCGCCGCGGGTGTCGCAGCGCGACGGCCGCATGGTCGAGGATGGTCGGCAGGGCCGCGGCGATCGAGGGGCGGAACAGATCGACCGGCAGCCCCGCGGCCGCGGGCGCGAGCACGCGGACCTGGGCCTCACGGACCTCGACGCCACCGGGCGCGCGCGCCTCGGCGACGGCCCGTCCCTCGACCTCGATGACCGACTCGGGCGTGAGCTCGTCGAGTCCCGTCTCGCTCGGCCCGGGGACGACCTGGCTCGTGCCCCAGCCGTCGCGGACGATGAGGAAGCTGACCCGCGAGAGCACGCGCCGGTGCTGCAGCCAGCCGCGGACCAGCACCTGCTCGCCCACGTGCCGCGCGAGGTCGCTCGTTCGGATCCGTTCCAGCGGTCGCCTCCCGTCTGTCGTGTGGACGGGAAGCCCGTGGTGCCACCACACTTCGCCCGCGTGCCCCCGGGACTCCACGGTCGGACCCGGGACGCTTCGCGCGCCTCGTTGCGTCGGTAACGGGACGACCGGCGGGTTCTACGCGGACTCGCATCCGCTCTTCCCGCACTCCAGGGTGTCCATCGCGCGCTTCGGACGCCGCCTCGCACCGGCCGGCGGCTCTCTTGGGTCCTAGGCTCGCGCGCTCCCTGTCAGCGTGTTGGACAGATGATAGCCGGCGGGGTCGCCACTACTTCCCGTCGAGGGTGAGCAGGTACTTCACGATCGCGTCGATCGTCGGCTGGTCCAAGCCGAGGTTGGGCATGATCGTGCCCGGCTTGACCGCGGGCGGGTTGCCGATCCACTTCTTGAGGTTGGCGTCGTTCACCGGTGAGAGGACGCCAGCGATCGTGTTCCGCACGGCGATGTTCGTGAGGTCCGGTCCGACCTTGCCGCCGGCGGTCGTGCCCTTCACGGTGTGGCAGCCGGCGCAGGCGAGCGACAGGAAGAGCTGCTGGCCCTTCTTCGTCTCGGGGTCGGTGATCGCGTTCGCCTTCGCGACCGCCTTCCCCGCCCAGTCGGCGTAGTCCGCCTGGTTCTGCGCGACGATCGTAATGAGCATGTCGGCGTGGCCGGTGCCGCAGAACTCGGTGCACTGGCCCTTGTAGGTGCCCGGGCGGTCGGCCTGGACCCAGAGCGCGGTCTCGCGGCCGGGGACGGCGTCCTTCTTCCCGCCGAGCCCCGGGATGAAGAAGGAGTGGATGACGTCGGTCGAATCGAGGTCGAGCTTGACCTTCTGCGCGACCGGGATGTGCAGCTCCTCCGCACCCTGCAGGTAACCGTCGTTCGTCTTGAACATCTGCTCCTGCGGGTACTCGAACGTCCACACCCATTGCCGCGCGTGCACCTTCACGGTCATCGCGGCTCCGCTGTCGACGTCGTTGATGTACGTGAGGCGCTGGAACGAGAGCACGGCGAAGGTGATGACCATGAGCGTCGGGATGACCGTCCAGATGAGCTCGAGGAGGTTGTGGCCGTGATACTGGCGCGCGACGTGCCCCGGTCGCTCGCGGAAGCGCAGGCCCGCGACGACGAGCGCGCCCACGACGATCGCGAGCACGATGACGGCCGCGCCGAAGAGGATCCAGTACAGGTCGGCGATCGCGCGGGCCTGCGGTCCCTGGGGGTCGTTCGGCCACGGTCCCATCGACGTGAAACACTAGGGCCAGATTTCGACGCGCGCCAATCCATGACCTAGAGTTTCGGCGATGGCCGGACACGATCAGCAGATCCATCTGCCGCCGCCGAGCCTCTCACCGGTGACCATCGCCATCGGCGCGACGTTCATCGCGTTCGGAGTGCTCTACGGCATCGTCCTGATCGTGATCGGCGGGGTCTTCCTGCTCGCCGGGATCGCGACGTGGCTCATCGACGACGCGCGCGCCTACGCGCAGGCCCCCGATGTCGAACACCACGTCGATGGCCACCACTGATGGCGACGCAGGACCGCACGGTCGTCCGCGGCCGCCGGGGCACGCCGTCGATCGACCGGCTGCCGCCGAACGAGACCGGGCTCGAGCAGCAGCCGACGCTGTTCAACAGCGGCATGTGGGCGATCATCATGTTCGTCGGCAGCGAGATCATGTTCTTCGCCGCCCTCTTCACGACGTACTTCTACCTCCGGGGCCGGATCCCCGAGTGGGTGCCGATCTTCGGCGAGAAGCCGACCTGGCACGGCGAGCTCCTGGGCCTCAGCCTCGTCGTGTACAACACGATCGCCCTGCTGTCGTCGAGCGTGACGATGCAGATCGCGGTCAACGCGATCAAGAAGGGCGACCGGGCCCGGATGATCCGCTGGCTCATCCCGACGATCGTCCTCGGCGCCGCGTTCCTCATCGGTCAGGGCTACGAGTACACGAAGCTCGGCTTCATCCCCCGCGACGGCGTCTTCGCCGCCGTCTTCTTCACCCTCACCGGCTTCCACGGCGCGCACGTCACCGGCGGCGTGCTCTTCAACTCGCTCTGCCTCTACCGTGGCCTGCGCGGCCAGTTCAGCGGGTCGCGCCACATCGCGGTCGAGGCGGCGAGCATCTACTGGCACTTCGTCGACGTGGTCTGGATCGGCCTCTTCACGACCATCTACGTGATCGGCTGACCCCGAAGGGTCTGCCGATCGCAGTACAGGGCGAGCCGCAGGCGAGCGTCTTCCGTGATCGGCTGACCCCGAAGGGTCTGCCGATCGCCGTACCGGGCGAGCCGCAGGCGAGCGTCTTCCGTGGTCGGCTGACCGACCTCCTCAGCGTCCGCTCGCGAGCGCCTTCACGTCGGCCGTGAGGTCGTCGATCGCGAGGTCGGAGTGCACGAGCAGTCGCTCCCGCCCCTGCGGGTCGATGAGGTAGATCGCGTCGGTGTGCCCGACGAACGTGCTCGGATCCGGGACCACGCGCACACCGTACGCGGACCAGACCGATCCGAGCTGCGCCGGGGCACCGATCAAGTACGCGAATCCGCTGTCGAGGCCGTGATCGCGGGCGAACGCACGCACCGCGTCGGGGGTGTCGTGCTCGGGGTCCACGGTGACGGCCACGAAGAGGAGCCGGTCGCGCTCGGCGCCGAGCGCGCGCTGCGTCTGCCGGACCTTCTCCGCGGTGAGCGGGCACACGTCGGGGCAGCGGGTGTACAGGAACGCGAGCGCCACGACCTTGCCGCGCTGTGCCGAGAGCGTGAGCGGCACGCCGGTGATGCCGTCGGTCAGCGTGAAGTCCGGCGCCGGCTGTGATCCGAGCTCGGTGCCGACGAGCTTGGTCGGTCCGCACGCGCCGGCGACGACGAACAGCAGGGCCGCGACGAGCGCGCGAACGGACATGCCGCCGACAATACCGTCGTGCGGATCAACGTCGCCGCCGCCTACGTCGCGATGGTCCTCCTCTGGGGAACCACCTGGGCGGCGATCAAGATCGGTGTCGCGAGCGTGCCGCCGCACATCTTCGCGTTCGAGCGCGCGCTCGCGGTCGCGATCATCCTCACCGCGCTCGCGCTCGCGCTCAGGCTGCCGTTCCCGCGGACCCGGCCCGCGCTCGCGGCCACGGCGATCTCCGGTCTGTTCAACATCGGGACGGCCTGGGCCCTCATCTTCTGGGCGGAGCAGTACGTTCCGTCGGGTCTCGTAGCGGTCTTCGGCTCGACGTCCCCCGTGTGGACGGCCGTGCTCGCGCATTTCCTCGTTCGCGGCGATCGGCTCTCGGGCCTCAAGGTCGTCGCCCTCCTCGTCGGCCTCGTCGGGACCGCGTTGCTCGTGGGCGCCCCGAGCTCCGGAGAGGGCCGGAACGCGCTCGTCGCCACCGCGCTCCTCGCCCTCATGCCGATCAGCTGGGCCATCGCGGGGATCGCCATTGCCCGCTATCTGTCGAGCGAGTCCCCGATCGCCGTCGTCGCGACGCAGGGCTGGATCGGATCGGCATTCCTGCTCCCGTTCGCGCTGCTCGAGGTGGGCGAGCCGCAGCGTTGGGATGCTCCCGCGATCCTCTCGTTCGCGTATCTCGTGCTCGGTGGGTCGTGTGTGGCGCTCGTCCTCAACGCGTGGCTCTATCGTCGGCTCCGGCCGACGACGGTGATGCTGTCCCAGATCCTCATTCCGGCCCAGGCCCTCCTCATCGGCGCGCTCGCGCTCGGCGAGGTGCTCACCCCCCGCATGCTCGCCGGTGCCCTCCTCGTCGCGACCGCGGTCGGCCTCAACGCGCGCGCGGGGGGCACGTCGACCGAGCCGGCGGCCGAGCCGACGGCATCCGCGGCCGATTGATGGCCGACCGCCAGGCGCTGTGCGAGAGCTGCGGGCACACCGAGGCGTGGCACGACGCGAAGGAGGCCCGCCGGCTGCTGGGCCGCGAGCCGTACACCGAGCGACCGTGCTATCGGGAGATCGGCTCGGACCCGTGCCGCTGCCGTGGCTTCCGCGACTCCGGCGAGATCGCCGTCCGCGCGGGGGCCGGGTCGTTCGGCAACGCGTCGCCGACCGCGCGGCTCGTGCGGAACGGCGTCCTCACGCTGCTCCTGGTCGTCATGGGCGTCGCGCTGCTGTACGCGTACCGCGCACAGTCGCCGGCGACCGTCCAGATCCCCGTCTCGCAGGCGATCGCGGAGCTCCAGGCGGGACAGGTGCGGCGAGTGGTCGTCGTCGCGCAGACCGCGACGATCGAGCTGAGATCGGGCGAACATCAGCAGACCGTCGTCGCCGCCCAGAGCGACATCCTGACCCGGGCGGTCGCGGAGTACAACGCCGCCCATCCGGCGGAGCAGGTCGAGCTGCGGTATGAGCAGGACGGTCAGACCTTCAGCGTGATCGGGAGCGTGCTCCTCAGCCTGCTGCCGGTCATGCTGATCGGTGGCTTCTTCTTCTGGATGATGCGGCGGTCGCAGCGGCCGCCGGATGGTCGCTGAGCGCGGACCGAGGCTCGCCCGGGTTCGCTTGGCCGCTCGCTACTACACGGTCGTAGTATTGTTGACGTCGGGCTACTACCAAGGGGTCGTAGGTGAGCATCGACTGGGAGCTCAACCTCTTTCAAAGCGATCCGACGTTGCTCGAGCGGTCGGACGACGATGCCTATGAGCGCGCCGCCTTCGCGCTCACTGCCCTGGCCGATCCGCGCCGATTGAAGCTCGTCCACGCGCTGTCGGTCGGCGAGGACACCCCGCAACGTGCCGCGGTCTGGGCCGGGCTCGACCAGGCGTACGCGGAGCGCGAGCTCGCGGCCATGGTCCTCGCCGGCTTGGTCGAGCGGCGCGACGGGCGCCCGGAGCCGGTCTACGTGCCCCGCGATGGACACCTCGTGGTCGAGCTGCACATCGCGCTCGCGCACGGGCGGGAGCCCGCCGGCGAACGGCATCCCCGCTTCCTGGCCCGCCGTCGGGTGCCGCGGCGTTCGGACCAGCGGAAGGCGGGATAATCGCGGGGTGGCCGACGACCTGCGGCGCCTGAGGCGGCCTGCACGCGGACGCGATCGGTTCCTCGGCCCGCTCGAGTCGGCCGTGATGGACCGACTGTGGAAGCGCCGGCAGGCGACGGTGCGCGACGTGGTCGACGATCTCGCCCGGTCGCGCTCGCTCGCGTACACGACGGTGATGACGATCATGAGCCGTCTGCACGCGAAGGGGCTGCTCGTGCGCGAGCGTGACGGCAAGACCTACGTGTACCGCCCGGCGTTCACGCGCGAGGAGCATCGCGCGCGTCTCTCCCGTGACCTCGTGCGCGGGCTCGTCGACGAGTTCGGCGATGTCGCGCTCGCGCAGTTCGCCGCGGAGCTGAGCTCGGTCGACGCGACGCACCGGGCCTCGCTGCGGCGCATCGTCGGCCGGGACCGTCGTGGCAACGGCTGACCGCGCCTTCGGCCTGCTCGTGTCCCTCGCGCTCGTCTCGAGCGCGATCCTCCTCGCGCTGCTCGCCGCGCTGCTCCCGCACGCGCTCGCGTTCCTCGGCGGCGGCACCGCCGACCCGACGGAGCTCGTCGCCCTGCTCGTCCTCGTCCTGGCGACGCTCGGTGTCGGCCTCGGGCTGAGCTCGCTCTTCCGTCAGCTGCTCGCCACGCTGTTCCTCATCCGCGGCCTGCTCGCGCGGCGCATCGCGACGCCCCGGCGCGTCGCCGCGGCCGCGCGACAGCTCGGTCTCGAGCCGCGCGTCGACGTCGTGCGCGATCCGCGCCCGTTCTCGTTCTGCTACTGGTTCCTCCGCCCGCGGATCTGCCTCTCGACCGGTCTCATCGGCCGGCTCGACGAGGCGGAGCTCGGCGCGGTGCTGCTCCACGAGCGCTATCACCTCCGGCAGCGGGATCCGTTGCGGCTCGTGGTGGCGCGGTATTTCGCCGCCGGCCTCTACGTCGTCCCGGTGGTGGAGGAGCTCGTCGAGTACTACACGCTCCAGAAGGAGATCGCCGCCGACCAGGATGCGGTCGGCGCGCTCGGCGGCGTGCGCGAGCTCGCGTCCGCGCTGTACAAGGTCCTTCCCGAGGCGGACGACATCTCGCTCGGTCTCCTGAGCCCGGTCGGGTCGCTCTCGGTGACCGAAGCGCGGATCGATCAGCTCGTCGACGGCCGTGCGGTCCCGCTCGTGCTCTCGCGGGCCTCGGTCGCGCTCTCCGGCGGCGCGCTCGCCGCCGCGTCGATCCTGGCGCTCGCGGGCGCGCGATTCGAGGTCGGCGCGGAGGGCCTCGCGCCCCTCTTCACCGTCCCCGGGCTGCTCGGCTCCGCGTCGTTCCTGTTCGCCGCGGCGGTGACCGGCGCGGTACAGCAGGTGCGGCTCGTCGCGCACGGGCCGGCCGAGTAGGAGCCTGAGCCTCACCCGCGAGCACGTCCGCGCCCTCGTCGCGGGCACCCTCCTCGCGTCCGTCGGCGACACGCCGCTCGTACCGCTGCGCCGGATCGGTGCCGGCCTGCGCGGCGAGCTCTGGGCCAAGCTCGAGTCCTTCAACCCGGCCGGCAGCGTGAAGGACCGCCCGGCGCTGTGGATGGTGCTCGAGGCGGAGGCCCGTGGCGCGCTCGAGGGGCGGACGATCCTCGACGCGACGAGCGGCAACACCGGCGTCGCCCTCGCGCTCGTCGGCGCCGTGCGCGGCCATCCGGTCACGCTGTGCATGCCCGACAGGGTGTCGCTCGAGCGCAAGCGGATCGCGCGCGCGTTCGGCGCGACGCTCGTGCTCACGGACCCGCTCGAGGGGACCGATGGGGCGATCCTCGCCGCGCGGGCGCTCGCCGAGCGCGAGCCGGAGCGGTACGAGCACGTCGACCAGTACGCGAGCCAGGCGAACGTGCGGGCTCACGAGGAGACGACCGGCCCCGAGCTCTGGGAGCGGACCGGCGGGCGGATCACGCATTTCGTCGCGGGTGTCGGTACGTCGGGCACGGTGATGGGCGTCTCGCGCGTCCTGCGTCCCCACGGCGTGCGGATCATCGCGGTCCAGCCGGACGACGCGCTGCACGGGATCGAGGGGTGGAAGCACATGCCGAGCGCGATCCGCCCGCCGATCTGGGATCCCGGTGCCGCCGACGAGCACCGGGTCATCGACACCGAACGCGCGATCGCGATGACCCGCCGGCTCGCTCGAGAGGAGGGAGTCTTCTCGGGCGTCTCGGGGGGCGGCGCGGTCGCGACCGCGGTCGACGTCGCCGCGGAACAGCAGGGGATGGTCGTAGCGTTGGTGGCTGATGGAGGGGAGCGTTACCTCTCCACGCCGTTGTGGGAGTGATGCCATGTCAGTGACCGTTCGCTTGCCGGGAGCGCTCCGGGACGCCGTCGGCGGAGAGACGAAGATCGAGGCCACCGGTGCGACCCTCGCGGACGTCTTCGCGGACATCGATCGCCGCCATCCCGGCTTCCGCTCGCGCGTGCTCGACGAGCGGGGCGGCATCCGCTCGTACGTGAACGTGTACGTCGGCGACGAGGACGCGCGTTCGGGCGGTGGCCTCGCGACGACGGTGCCGGACGGTGCCGAGGTCATGGTCATCCCGGCGATGGCGGGCGGCCGCTGAGCGAACCTCCGGTCGCGCCGGCGGCGGTGGAGGAGCGCCTCGTGCTCCCGGCGGCGCTGCG
>DASWCU010000164.1:0-3983 GCA_036389935.1 Candidatus Limnocylindria bacterium | reverse complement strand
CGATACCGATTGCAGTACGACTCGTGGCACAGGTACGAGCCGCCGCGGATCACCTTCGCCACGCCGCTCCCGGGTCCGCGGGGGTCGCGTGCCGGATCGTGGGAGTGGTCGGCGCCGAACCAATCCGCGCACCACTCCCAGACGTTCCCGCTCATGTTGTAGAGGCCGAAGCCGTTCGGCGCATACGCGTCGACCGGCGCGGTACCGAGGTGGCCGTCCTCTCCGGTATTGCGGGTGGGGAAGATGCCCTGCCAGATGTTGCAGCGATATCGTCCCCGCGGCGTCAGCTCGTCGCCCCAGGGGTAGCGCTTCTGCTCGAGCCCTCCGCGCGCGGCGCGCTCCCACTCCGCCTCGGTCGGGAGGCGGGTCCCCGCCCACTCGCAATACGCGACCGCGTCGTCCCACGAGACGTGGACGACTGGGTGGTCGTGTCGGTCGTCGACGCTCGACCCGGGCCCCTCGGGCGTGCGCCAGGATGCGCCCTCGACCGCGACCCACCACGGCGCGGCCGCGACGGCCAAGGTCGTGCGACCTGAGATCTCAGGAGTAAGGAACGCCTCGAACACGAAGGACCATCCGGCGCGTTCGGCCTCCGTCCGGTGGCCCGTCGCTTTCACGAACGCGGCGAACTCCGCATTGGTCACCGCATGCGGTTCGATGTGGAACGCGTTCGTCCACACCCTCCGGACGGGTCCCTCTCCGTCGTCGGGGTAACCGGCGTCGCTGCCCATCAGGAACCAGCCCTCGGGGATGCGCCGCATGCCCGCGCTCGCTCGTGCGGCCCCGAGCCAGGATCGCTCGGCCGGCCGCGCGTTCCCCGGCCGGCTCGGAGTGCAGCATGCGCCGCCACTCATCGTCGTCTCCGCTTCACTACGGCGCGCTGCCCGCCGAGCGCTCCCCCGAGCTCGCGGAGCAACCCGATGAGCGTGCGCAGCGTCTCAGGCATGCGTCCGTCGTCGATCCGCCTGATCGCCGCGACCCGCTGCGGCGGCAACACGGCATCGTCGATCGCCACAGCGGCAAGTGTGCCCGCGCGGATCTCCCCGGCAAGGCTGGCCCGCGGCAGCAGCGCGACCCCGAGCCCCTCCTCGACCATGCGCTTCGCGCCCTCGACGGTGTCGATGTGCATCGTCTCGCGTGGCTCGACGCCGGCCGCACGAAGGTGGCCGCCATGCTGCCCGTGATCGCCGGTCGCGGCCTCGAAGATCACCGACTCCGCGGCGAGCTGGGCCAGTCGAACGTGACCCGCCTTCGCGAACGGATGCGACGGGCTCGTCGCGATGACGAGCGGCACGTCATACAGGTCGATCGTCCGCAGCTCTGGATGTTCGATGTGCTGCATGATCCCCAGCGCGACCTCGCCGCGCAGGACCAGGTCGACGATCCCCGTGGGCGGCTGGGTCTTCACGACAAGACGGATCGTTGGCTGCTTCTGGCGAAGCAGCTGCAACGCGCGCGGTAACACCGTCGCGCTGAAGCCATGCGTCGTGCCGACGATCAAGGTCCCGGTGACCCGCCGGCGCAGGTCGTCCATCTCCCTGGTGCCGTCGACAGCGGCGCCGACGACCCGCTTGGCGTGAGGGAGGAACGCCCGTCCGGCCTCTGTCAGCCGGACCCCCGCGCGCGTCCGGACGAACAGCTCCACGCCGAGCTCGTCCTCCAGCGCGTCCAGCCGCCGAGTGAGCGTGGGCTGAGAGACGAGGAGCTTCCCCGTCGCGCGGCTGATGTTCCCCAACCGCGCGATCTCCACGAACGTTTCGAAGTACGAGAGGTCGATCGCTCAAGGTTACCCATAC
The DNA here is from genome assembly GCA_036389935.1 of Candidatus Limnocylindria bacterium. GTDB lineage: Bacteria > Chloroflexota > Limnocylindria > P2-11E > P2-11E > UBA4735. The sequence continues at coordinate 2,187 of DASWCU010000164.1, read as the reverse complement.
GCCGAACGTATGACGACATGCGGAGTCGGCATTGGACCGCGGCGCGCGAGACGGCCAGCGTGTCGCCGTGCGGCAGCGCGCCGAGGTGCCCTTCGCCGGCACGATCGGGACGCTCACGCAGCGCCTCGCCGAGCGCCTCTGCGAGATCCGCTACGAGGATCTGCCGGTCGAGGTCGTGCGCAAGGCGAAGGAGCACCTGCTTTACCTGATCGGCTCCGCGCTGGGCGGAGGCGACACGGAGATCGGTGCGCGCGGTCGTGAGATCGCGCGGCAGCTCGGTGGCGGTGCGGGGCGATGCACGGTCATCGGCGCAGGCCAGAACGCGAGCGCCGTCGACGCGGCGCTCGCGAACGCGGCCCAGATCATGGGACGCGGCATGGACGACTACCTGCTGCCCGCGGGCGGTCACCCGGGCGTCGTGACGGTCCCCGCCGCGCTCGCGGTCGCCGAGCAGGAGCACGTCGGCGGGAAGGACCTGCTCCTCGCGACCGTGCTCGGGTACGAGCTCCTCGGCAAGCTCGCGGAGCTCCAGTGGGCCTGGAGCGCGAGCGTGCCGAGGCGCGCGACGATCCCGTTCGGGCCGTTCGGTCCCGCCGCGGCCTCGATCCGTCTGCTCGGCCTCGATCCGGGGCGGGCGGCGCACGCGATCGGCTACGCCGCGAACATGGCGATGGGCGTCGCCGAGAACCCCTTCGGCGGCCTCTACTACGGGTTCGTCGCCCGCAACGGCATCACCGCCGCGGTCGCGGCGCGGGCGGGAGCGAAGATGCCGCCCACAACGCTCGAAGGCGAGCACGGCTTCTTCATGACGTTCTTCGGCGAGATCCCCGAGGGGACGTACGGCGTGACGGATCGGATCGGGCAGGAATGGGAGATGCTCGGCGCGCAGCTCAAGCGCTGGGCCACGACGGGCATGAACTACCCCGCGATCCAGCTCATGCTCGAGCTGGTCCGCGAGCATGCGCTCGATGCGGAGAGCATCGCGCGGATCGTCGTCCATTTCTCGAGCGACCGCGAGAACCACGCGACGGGTCACGCCGTCGGCCCGTTCACGAGCCGCTGGGACGCGACTTCGTCAGGGCCATTCCACCTCGCCTGCGCGATCCTCGACGGGCGGATCGATCCGGCTCGCTACGAGCGGTACGACGACCCGAGCGTCGCCGACCTCTTGCAGCGGATCGAGGTGCGGCTCGAGGAGACGCCGACGCGCGACTTCGCGAAGCTCGAGGTCACGACGCGGGACGGTCGCCGGCTCGTCGCCGAGCGCGAGCGCTACGAGACGCCGCCCGGGACCGGGCTCGCGTGGCTTCGCGAGGAGGGCGCCCGCGCCTTCCCGGCGGAGCGGCTCGAGCGCATCGCCCGCGCGGTCGAGGGGCTCGAAGAGATGTCGGATGTGGCGGAGCTCGCGTCGCTGCTGTGCGCCGAGGGAACGCGATCGTGAGCGAGAGGGCCGACGTGAACAACTGACCGTCTCGTCGCCGACGTAGCTCGTCAGCGTCGAACGCGCTCGTCTAGCAAGACAGCCTGTTCTTTGTGCAAATCCGTGCCCGCCGACGGCCTGAGCCGGCAAAGTTCAGGTGACGGCCGCTTGGGGATGCGTGTAACGTCCGGTTCCACCTTCGCCCCAAAGTGGGTACGCGCGTTGCTCCGGCCCGTGTACGGCTGAGGAGGTCACGATGGTGGGACGCATGAGGGCCGGCAAGCGGTTCCACTACAAGTGACAAGCTCGGTGCTGGCTGCGTGGCGCGGACCCCTCGTCGCTCAGATGGACCGGCTCGACCGCTGGGTGCAGGGTCGCTTCGTCGCCGAACCCGCTCCCACCGACGAGGTCGTGCCCGCGTCGCGGTACCTCGATCGCGAGTTCCTGCGCGACGCCATCGAGCGCGCGCGCCTCGCCGCCGCCAGCGCTGCGACGGAGGTCGAGGGCCAGGACGTCGATCTGCGTATCGCCGTGTCGCGTTTCACGCGCCACTACTCCTGCGTCTCGCTCGCTGCGCTCACCGCTCTGGCGAACGGCGTTGGCATCGACGTTTCGGCCGAGCGCTGTCGTTACGTCATCCGCGCCAACCTGCCGTTCATTGCGGTCCTCGACGACGAGGAGCCGCTGCGCTGCGCGGAGCGGCCGACAGCGTGGCCGGTCCACGGACGCGAGGTCGCGACGCTGCGCGAGCTTCGCGAGTTCGTCTG
>DASWCU010000163.1:0-4941 GCA_036389935.1 Candidatus Limnocylindria bacterium | reverse complement strand
GCCCGGCTCCTCACCTGCGCGCCGCTCCGCGACGAGCATCCACGGGTGGGTCCGGCGGCGGGCGACGTCGGCGCGATCGACGATGGCTGGCTCGCCGCGCGGGACGGCGTCATCGTCGCGACCGGCAGAGGAGACGCGTGGAAGCGCTTCGCGCTCACCGCGAACGCCGTCGAGCGGCAGGTCCAGGGCCGGGTCGTGATGCCCGGCCTCATCGATCCGCACACGCACCTCTGCTACTCCGGCGAGCGCTGGGATGAGTTCGCGGCGCGCCAGAGCGGCGCCGATTACCTCGCCGCCCTCGAGCGTGGGGGCGGCATCCACGCCACCGTCCGCGCCACCCGCGAGGCCTCCGACGAGACGCTCCTCGCGCTCATGCGCGCCAGGCTCGCCCGCGCGGTCTCGCTCGGCACGACGACGATCGAGATCAAGAGCGGCTACGGCATCGAGCCGGAGGAGGAGCTCCGCCAGCTGCGGCTCATCGCCCGGATCCGCGCCGAGGCGGCCATCGACGTCGCGGTCACATACCTCGCGGCCCACGCCCTCCCGCACGGCGTCGAGCGACGGGCGTTCCTCCGCGCCGCGGAGGCCACCGTCGACGTCGTCGCGGCCGAGCACCTCGCCGAGGCCGTCGACGCGTTCGTCGAGAAGGGCGCCTTCGACACCGACGACGTTCGACCGATCTTCAAGGCCGCCCAGCGGGCGGGCCTCGCGATCACCGTGCACGCCGACCAGCTCCATGACATGGACGGGGCGGCATTCGCCGCCCGGCTCCAGGCCCGCTCGGCCGACCACCTCGCCAACGTCTCGGCCGACGGCATGCGGGTCCTCGCCCGGATCGGCCATACCGTCGCGGTGCTCCTCCCCGGGAGCGCGTTCTTCGTCGGCTACGCGCCGCCGGACGCGCGTCGCTTCTTACAGGCGCGCGTCCCGGTGGCCATCGCCTCGGACCACAATCCCGGCACGTCGCCACTCGAGGGCATGCCGGCCGCGATCGCGCTCGCGGTCACGCTGTGCCATCTCACGCCGCACGAAGCGATCGTCGCCGCGACGATCAACGCGGCCCATGCCCTCGGTCGGGGCGACCGCACCGGCGCCCTGGTGAAGGATCGGCGCGCCGACCTCGTGATCCTCGAGACGGATGACGAGCGCGACCTGTGCTACCGCCTCGGCGCACCATTGGTACGCGAGATCTACGCGGCGGGGAGGCGGGTCGCGTGACGATGCCCGCGACGCGCTACGCCAAGAGCGGCGGCGTGAACGTCGCGTATCAGGTGGTGGGCGACGGACCGATCGACCTCATATTCGCGTCCGGCTGGATCAGCAACGTCGAGCTCGGCTGGGAGGAGCCCGCGATCGCACGGTTCCACGAACGGCTCGCGGCCTTCTCACGGCTGATCCTGTTCGACAAGCGCGGCACGGGCCTCTCCGACCGGGTGTCGGACGAGCATCCCCCGACGCTCGAGGAGCGCACCGACGACATCCGCTCCGTGCTCGACGCCGTCGGGTCGGAGCGCGCGGCGATCTTCGGTGCCTCCGAGGGCGGCAACATGTCGGTCGTCTTCGCCGCGACGTATCCGCAGCGCACGACCGCGCTCATCACCCACGGGATCTTCGCCAAGCGCGTCTGGAGCGAGGACTATCCGTGGGCGCCGACGCCGGCGGAGCGACAGCGGTGGCTCGACGGGCTCGCGGCCCACTGGGGCGGCACCGTGGACCTCGAGACCATCGCGCCGAGCGTCGCCCATGACCCGCATGTGGCCGCGGCCTTTGCGCGGCGCTCCCGCCTGAGCGTGAGTCCGAACGCGGCCGTCGCGCTCGGCCGGATGAACACCGACATCGACATCCGTGCCGTGCTTCCGATCATCCGCGTCCCGACGCTCATGTTCAACGCCGTCGGCGACCAAGACGCGAAGATCGAGGAGGCCCGCTGGATCGCGCAGCGCATTCCAGGCGCACGGCTCATCGAGCTCCCCGGAGCGGATCACCTGCCGTTCTTCGCGAATCAGGATGCGGTCATCGAGGGGATCCAGGAGTTCCTCACCGGCTCGCGGCCGCTCCCGGAGGCCGACCGGTTCCTCGCGACCGTCCTGTTCACCGACATCGTGAACGGCACGGCCAAGGCGGCCGAGCTCGGTGATCGCGGATGGCGCGCACTCCTCGAGCAGCATCACGCCGCGGTGCGCGCTGAGCTCGCGAGGCATCGGGGCGTGGAGGTCGACACGGCCGGCGATGGGTTCTACGCGACGTTCGACGGTCCCGCCCGCGCGGTCCGCTGCGCGCTGGCGGTCCGCGACGCGGTGGGTGGCCTGGGCATCGACATCCGCGCCGGCTTGCACACCGGCGAGTGCCAGGTCATCGCCGGCAAGCCAGGCGGGATCGCCGCGATCATCGGCTCGCGGGTCCGCGAGCAGGCGGCACCCGGAGAGGTGCTCGTGACGAGCACGGTAAGAGAGCTCGTCTCCGGCTCCGGGCTGCGCTTCGAGCCCCGAGGCGCCAGACGCCTCAAAGGCGTGCCGGACGAGTGGCAGATCTTCGCGGTGGCGTGAGCCCGAGCCGCGAGCGCGCGAGCTGGTGGGCGATCGGGTTCGTCGCGGGCGCGGCGCTCGGCTGGATCCTCGCATCGCTGGGCGGCCTGTTCCTCGGTCTCGCGGTCGTGCTGCCGTTCGGCGCCGGTCGCGGGCGGGCCGGCGCGGCCATCGGCGGCGCCCTCACCGGCGCCGGTCTCGCGGCGCTCGCGGTCCACGGCCCCGTCGGCGATCTCCTCACGCTCGCCGCGGCGGTGACCCTGCTGATCGGCGCGATCCTGAGCTGGGCGGCCCTCAGGCCTTAGGCTTACCGCGCGGCGTGCACGCCCGGCCAGAGGAGGTATCGCGACCGCAATGTCGACCGATCGCGTGGCCATCTACCCCGGCTCGTTCGACCCGCCGACCAACGGCCACATCGACATCGTCCAGCGCGCGTCGCGCCTGTTCGACCGCGTCATCATCGGCGTCGGCCGCAACCTCTCGAAGAAGACGGTCTTCACCGCCGACGAGCGCGTCGACCTCATGCGCGAGGCGTGCCGCGACCTCCCGAATGTCGAGGTGCGCACCTTCGACAGCCTGCAGGTCGAGTTCGCGCGCGAGGTCGGCGCGACGTTCATCATTCGCGGCATCCGGGCCCTCTCGGACTTCGAGTTCGAGTTCGAGATGGCGAACATGAACCGCCGGCTCGCCGAGGAGCTCGAGATGGTGTTCCTCATGACCGCGCCGGAGTACCTCTTCATCTCCGCGTCACGGGTGAAGGAGCTCGCGGCGTTCGGCGCCCCGATCGACACCTTGGTCCCGCCGCACGTCGCTCGCGCCCTGGCCAAGCGGCGCAAGGGCGGGCTGCGCACCGGCGCGACCGAGCCCGCGGACTAGGCGATCGCCATGGCGACGCTCCTCGCGATCGACGCCGGCAACACGAACGTCGTCATCGGCGTGTACCGCGGGTCGCAGCTCGTCGCGACCTGGCGCACGGCGACCGATCGCTCGCGGACCGAGGATGAGCTCGCCGTCACGATCGACGCGCTCCTGGGTCAGGAGGACCTCGCGCTCGAGTCGATCGATGCGCTCGTCCTCGGCAGCGTCGTGCCGCCGCTGACGCAGTCCTTCGTCCGCCTCGCCGATCGGTACATGGAGGGTCGGGCCCTCGTCATCGGGCCCGGCGTGAAGACCGGGGTCCGCCTCCGGGTCGACAACCCGACCGAGGTCGGCGCGGACCGTATCGCGAACACGCTCGCCGCCCACCGTCGCTACGGCGGGCCGGCGATCGTCGTCGACTTCGGGACGACGACGAACTTCGACGTCGTGAGCGCCGAGGGCGATTTCCTCGGCGGCGCGTTCGCGCCCGGGCTCGAGATCTCCGCCGAATCGCTCTTCGGCCGCGCCTCGCGGCTCTTCGCGGTCGCCTTCACCGCCCCAAAGGACGCGATCGGCAAGAACACCGCCGACTGCATCCGCTCGGGGATCATGTTCGGCTACGTCGGCCTGGTCGAAGGGCTCATCGCCCGGCTCGTCGCCGAGCTTCCTCCACCGGCGCCGCGGATCATCGGGACGGGCGGTCTCGTCTCGACGATCGTGCCGCTCACCACGAGCATCGAACGCGTCGACGACGACCTCACCCTCGAGGGCCTGCGTCTCCTCTGGGAGCTCAACAACTGAACCGGCGAGACGCCCCGGGGGGACCCGGCCGGTGAACCCGGAGCGATTCCGGGGGAAATTCGTCGTGCTCGCCGTGACCGGCTCCATCGCCGCGTACAAGGTGGTCGAGCTCGCCCGGCGGATGACGCAGGCCGGAGCGACGGTGCAGGTCGTCATGACGCGTGGGGCGACCGAGTTCGTGCAGCCGCTCACGTTCCAGGCGCTGACCTATCGCCCGGTCGAGGTCGAGATGTTCGGCACGTTCGACGATCGAGCGACCGGTCACGTCGCGATGGGGCAGCAGGCGGACGTCATCGTGATCGCCCCCGCGACCGCGCACGCCATCGCCAGGCTCGCCCACGGCTTCGCGGACGACCTCATCGGGACGACCGTGCTCGCTTCGCACGCGCCGCTGGTCCTCGCGCCGGCGATGGAGACGCACATGTGGTCGAATCCCGCGACCCGAGCGAACGTCGACCTCCTGCGCGCCCGCGGCGCGGTCATCGTCGAGCCCGAGAGCGGGGAGCTCGCCTCGGGCATCACCGGGCAGGGCCGGCTCGCCTCGATCGAGGCCATCGCGCTGGCGGTCGAGGACGCGCTCGCGACGTCGACGGCGCTCGCCGGCCGGCGGGTCGTGGTCACCGCCGGACCGACGCTCGAGCCGATCGATCCCGTACGGGTCGTGACGAACCGGTCGAGCGGGAAGATGGGCTACGCGATCGCCGCGGCCGCCCGCGCCGCCGGCGCCGACGTCACGCTCGTGAGCGGACCCACCGCC
>DASWCU010000162.1:0-1755 GCA_036389935.1 Candidatus Limnocylindria bacterium | reverse complement strand
TGCTGGATCCGCCACCGCCTCGCGGTCATCGAGCTCGGCCTGCACTTCGAGGCCGATCCGCTCACCGATCTGCGGCTCCTCAGCGCGTTCCGTGCGAAGGCGGCACGGATCCGGAAGCTCCTCGGCCCGACCGTCCGGATCGAGGAGTGGGACCGCGGGTGGGCGCGGGTCTGGGAGCCGGTGCCGCTCGCCACCCTGGACGAGGAGCTCCAACGGACGCTCGGCGAGCGGCTCGGCCGCTACATCGCGGCGCTCGAGCCGATCCTCCGCGACGAGCTGCCCGCCGATGTCAGCTGGCGGCTCGAGCCGGCGCCCGGCTCGTGAGGCTGCCCCCGGGGCTCGCGCCGCTGCGCGAGCGCAACTACGCGCTCTATTGGTTCGGCCAGGCGACCTCGATGATCGGAACGTGGATCGAGCTCACCACGACCAGCTGGCTGCTCTACCAGCTCACCGATTCGGCGATCCTGCTCGGGCTCGGCGGGCTCGCGCGCGGTGGACCGGTGATCCTCTTCGCGGTCTTCGGCGGCGCGGTGGCCGATCGCGTCCAACGCCACCGACTGCTGCTCGTCACGCAGAGCCTCCAGGTCGTCAGCTCGCTGGTCCTCGGCACGCTCGTCCTCACGGGAGCGGTGCGGTTCTGGCACATCTACCTCGTCAGCGTCGCGAACGCGACCATCGCGTCATTCGACGTACCCGCGCGGCAGTCCCTGTTCCCGACGCTCGTTCCGCGAGCACAGCTGCAGAACGCCGTCACCCTCAACTCGATCATCTTCCGCCTGTCGACGCTGATCGGCCCGGCGGTGGCGGGCGTCCTCATCGCCACCTACAGCGTGAGCCTCCCGTACTTCGTGAACGCGGTGAGCTACTTCGCGATCATCGGCGCGCTGCTGCTCATGCGTCTCCCGCCCGCGGTGGAGCGCACGCGCGTCTCGATCGGTGCGGATGCCCTCGGCGGGATCCGCTACGCGCTCGGGAACCGGGTGCTGCCGGCGCTCCTCATCATCGAGGCATGCGTGTCCGTGTTCGGCAGCAACCAAGCCCTCTACACGATCTTCGCCCGCGACGTCCTGCTCGCCGGCGCGACCGGGCTCGGCCTGTTGCTCAGCTCGATCGGCGCGGGCGCCATCCTCGGCATGATCGCGCTTGTCGTCGTCGGAGACATCCGCCGCAAAGGCGCCTTCATGATCGGCGCGGGACTGGTCTACGCGGCGTCGCTCATCGCGTTCGCGTGGTCGCGATCGCTGCCGCTCTCGATGGGCATCCTGTTCCTGCTCGGCTGCGCCGATTCGATCTGGGGCGCGATGCGGAACACGATCGCCCAGCTCGTGACGAGCGACGCGTATCGCGGGCGGGTGATGTCGCTCATCGTCATCGTCTCGCGGGGCGTGACGCAGTTCTCACAGCTCGAGACGGGCGCCGCCGTGTCCATCGCCGGTCCGACCGCCGCCGCGACGTTCGGCGGCGCGATGGTCGTCGTGGCCGTGCTCGCGGCGGCCGCCCGCGCCCCACGCCTGCGTGGCTTCAGATCAGGTGCCCTGCGCCGCGGCGTGCCGGAGGCCGCCGCCGCCGACTGAGCGGTCGGCCGGACCCCGGCGCCGCAGCCAGGGCCCCACGTCTAACCTGAGCGCTGGAACCGATATTGCGGGCCGCACCACCGGCGGAGCGCGCCGGGCCAGCCGACGGCCACGCGGAGGAGGAGCACATGGGCGTCCACGAGGCGACCGCGACCTGGAGGGGCGACCTCACATCCGGCAC
>DASWCU010000161.1:0-1680 GCA_036389935.1 Candidatus Limnocylindria bacterium | reverse complement strand
CTCGCGCTCGATCTTCTCTTCCTCCTCGCCGATGTACGGGACGACGTTGTCGAGCGCGTCGAGAGAGGCGACGCCCGGGTAGCCCGCGCCGGAGAGCGCCTGGAGCGTGGTCACGATGCAGCGCTCGATCCCCCACGCCCGATGGAGCGGCGCGACCGGCAGCGCGAAGTGGATCGACGAGCAGTTGCCGTTCGCAACGATGGAGCCGGACCAGCCGCGTTGCCGCCGCTGACGGCTGAGCGCGTCAAGGTGACCGGGGTTCACCTCGGCGATGACCAGGGGCACGTCCTCGTCCATCCGATGCGTCTTGACGTTCGAGAACACGTGATGGCCGGCCGCGGCAAGCGATGCCTCGTGCTCCTCGGCGGCCTCGTTCGGTAGCGCGCTGAAGCAGAGCTCGGCGTCCAGGTCGTCCCGGGTCGGCTCCAGCACCATGTCGGCCATCGCATCCGGCATCGGCTCGGGCAGGTGCCAGTGGACGACGTCCCCGTAGCGCTTGCCCGCTTTCGCATCCGAGGTGGTGAGCGCCGTTACCCGGAACCAGGGGTGCCGGGCGAGCAGGCTGATGAAGCGCTGCCCGACCGTCCCGGTGGCGCCCAGGACCGCGACCGAGCGTTGTGAGCGGATCACGAACGAAGTGTGACAGGGTTCCGGGCACCGTTCGCCCGGTCGGATACCGGGCTGACCCACCGAACGGCTGGCGGGCGGCCCGCTGGGCCGCTAGCGTCCGGGGGAGATGCTGCAGGATCGTCGGCACGAGGGGGAGGTCGAGCAGGCGGCCCTCCGCATGCGGCTGGTCGGCCTCGCCCTCGCGACCACCTTCCTCATCCTGAGCATCGGCGCCGACGAGGTCGCCGCGGCGGCCACGCTGATCGCGTACGCCGGAGTCTCGGGGGCGTTGCGCTACGCCTTCCGCGGTGCGACCTGGCGATCGCTCCCGGTGCTCGGCGTCGCGACCGACGTGGCGTTCGCCACCGCCATCAGCCTCTCGCTCCCCGGCTCGCAGCAGGCCTGGGTGCTCTACGCGATCCCGATCGCGACGGCGGCGCTCCGCTACGGCGCGCTCGGCGCGGCGGCGTCGACCGCGGGGGCGATCGTCGCATACGACCTGTCGCTCGTCCTCCGCCGGGGCGATACCGCGGCGATCGACCTCTGGCCGGTCCAGGTCCTGCTCGCGTTCGGGGTGATCGCGGCCGAGCTGGTCTGGGCGATCGCGCGCGGCGAGGCCGATCGGCGAAGCCTCCGCGCCCACGCGCTCGCGCAGCGGGATCTCTCGAGCGCCACGACGAGCGACGACCTGCTGGACCGCCTCGTGCAGCACGCGGTCGGGACTTTCGGCGCGGGCGCGGCGTGGATCGAGGACATCGATCCGTCCGGACGGGCGTGGACGCGCCACCCGCGCGGCATCGATGCCGCTCGCGAGAATGGCCGGCGCGCGAGCGCACTGGCGCTCGAGCTGTCGCATCAGCCACGGACGATCCTGCGCGCGGCGTTCGAGCCCGGCGCAGCCGAGCGTTCGACCATCGCGCTGCAGGATCTGGTCGCCGACGCGGCGCGGCTCCTCGGGAACGTTCGGGTCCGCGAGCTCCAGGCTCGACTCCTGGACACCGACGACAGCATGCTCCAGGCGACCGTTCGCATCGCGCGCGATCGCGCGGTGGAGGCGATCTTCGCGGAGGT
>DASWCU010000160.1:0-8697 GCA_036389935.1 Candidatus Limnocylindria bacterium | reverse complement strand
CCGGACGTGAACGCGGCCGCCGGGAACGGCAGGTCGTCGGGGGTGATCTCACCCCAGCCGAGCACATCGCGATAGAACCGGCGCGACCGCTCGAGGTCGCGGACGTACAGGACGACGTGCCCGAGCTCCTTGACGTGCATGAGTGGCCCTCCGATCGATCTCGTGACCAACAACAGCGCGCGCCGCTCGATGCTTCCAGGCGACGGACGGGATCAGGGTAGCCGCGGGATCGGCGGGCGGACCTCCTGCGGGGCGTTGTTGCCGCGAGGCAGTGTCGGAACGTAGCTGCACGCTGCCCCGGCGACGACGAGCGCGAGCGCGATCACGCCGACCCGGGCGAGCGATCGAGCCATCGCGCCGATCGTAGGCCGAGCCGGTGGCAATCCGGTGTGCGTTCGCCCCAACGACCCGAATGCGCGGCGGGCGCGGACTTTGGTACCAGGGCTCGCTCGACCGCCCGCTGCAAGGGCGTATCAAGGCCGGATCTCCCTCGAGCGTGCTATGGCACGGCGCCTCGGCTGGCCGGACCATCTCTCCATGTCCCGGATCGCCCGTCTCGGCATCGCCATGCTCGCCGCGGTCATCCTGGCGACGTCGACCGGATCCGCCGCGCTGGCCGACGACCGTCCGAAGACGCCTCAGGAACGCGCCGATGAGCTGGCGAAGCAGAGCGCCGACGCCAAGGCGATCGCCGATGAGCTCAAGTCGCTCGTGGATGCGGCGAACGCGAAGATCGAGCTGCTGAACGCCCAGCGCGCCGCGGCGACCGCGCAGGTGGAATCGCTCAAGGCGGAGATCGAGCTCGCGCAGCAGGCGCTCGTCGTCGCGGCGGCGCAGCTCGACGCGACCCGTGCCGACATCGTCCGTCTCACCGCGGAGATCGCGGAGAAGCAGGCGCAGCTCGAATCGCGTGAAGCGCTCTACGCGCGGCACATGCGCGAGACGTATCGCGGCGCGGGCGTGAGCCTGCTCGAGGTGCTGCTCTCGTCCACGTCGCTCGCGGACTTCGCCTCGCGGCTCGACTCGATGCTGTTCCTCGACCGGGAGGACGTCCGGCTCGTGAAGGAGATCCGGACGCTGAAGGCCGACATCGAATCGAGGCGCGACGCCGCCGCGGCGAAGGAGCTGGAGCTCATCGCGCTGCGGCAGCAGATCACCGAGCAGCGGGCCAAGCTCGTGGAGCAGAAGCTCGCGTTCGAGGAGATCGTGCAGCACGCGACCAACGCCGTCGCCGCGCAGGTCGTCGCCAAGAACGACGCCCAGGCCGGCCGCGATCAGGCGCTCCAGGCTGCGGCGCGCGCCGACGCGGCGGCGAAGGCCCTGGCGGCCGAGCTCGCGCGGGCCGAGAACGCGTACCCGGAGCTCGCGGCGAAGCTCGCCGCGCAATCGGGGCTCGGACTCTTCACCGCGACCAGGCTCGCTATCCGCCCGGTCACCGATTCGGTCGTGAGCTCACCGTTCGGCCCGCGTGCCGGTGGCTTCCACAACGGGATCGACCTGGCCGCGCCGATGTACACGCCGGTGCTCGCCGCGGGCGACGGCATCGTCGTGACGGTCGGGCATCCGTACCTCGCGTCGGGGGACACCGCCGAGGTCGTCATCATCGCCCACGGCAGCAACTTCTCGACGCTCTACGGCCACCTCGACGATCTCGTGAAGCTGCCGACGGTCAAGCTCGGTCAGAAGGTGAAGGCCGGTGACGTCATCGGGTACATCGGGATGAGCGGCCATACGACCGGCCCGCACCTCCACTTCATGACCATCCTCAACGGCACCGCGCTCGACCCGGCGATCTTCCTCCCCTCGAACCCGACCAAGTAGCGCAGCCACCCGTCGCGAAGAAGCGGCCGCCGCGTGGCGCCGCCCCCGCTACCGCCGCAGCGTGCTCGCGAGCGGTACTCCGCCGGCCCAGTACGTTCCGGTCGGACCGGACGGGAGGAGATCGAAGGTCGTGCCGGACGCGTAGCCGATGCGCTCCGCGGCGACGACCGATGCCCCATCGACCGTGTCACCGGCCGCGAGGTCGCCGAAACGGCGACCGTCGGCGAGCGGATGGGCGGGCGACGCGCGGAGCTCGCGGCCGTCCGAGAGCACCAGGTGGACGACCTCGTGGTCGGCCGGCGCGGCCATGCTTCCGATCGCGACCACCGCGGCGGCGACCCGGACGCCGGTCGCGTCTGCCGTCCAGACCGCCATCCCCTCGCGGAGATCCTCGACCGCGACCGGGCCCGAGGGTGTCGCGATCGGCGTACCGCGGGCCAGGCAGATCGGGCAGGGCGGCCGGCCCGACGCGATCTGCGATGCGACCGTGATCCGCCCTGCCGGGTCGATCGTGGCGTCGATGAGCGAGCCGCTGTTGCCGTCGGGCGTGAAGCGCGCGGTGAAGTGATACGCGGTGCCGAGCGGATCGAGCCGGAGCGCGCCGAGCATCTTCCACTCGCGGTAGATGGCGAGGCGCTGGTCCGCGGTGTACGACGCGCTCGCCGCATATCCCAGATGCGTCAGGATCGCGGCGAACGTCTCGGCGTCCTTCGCGATCTCAGGAAAGCGCTGATCGGCCAGCGCTCCCTCATCGAGGCGGGCGACCGGGAAGAAGTCGGGATCGCAGTACCACAGCCGGCCGAAGCGATCGATGACCCGGTACTTCAGCTGCGCGAGCGTGAGCGCGCTCGGAGGGGCGGGACTGACGGTCGGCGAGGGCGTCGGTAGAGGTGTGACGACCGGTGTCGCGGTCGCCGTCGCGTCGGGGACGATGGTCGCGGGGACCGCGGTCGCGCTGATCGCGGTGGCCGACGCCGCGGGCAGGGCGGCCGGGCTCGGGGTGGCCGTGCTGCCGCTCGCTGCGAGGCGCTCGCCGCACGCTGAGCCGAGGCAGATCGCCACGAGGCCCGCGGCAAGCCAACGACCCATACCCGGATGACGCCCAGCGTCCGCGAAGGTTCCCCGACGCCCTCAGAGCACGCCGATGGCGCGCCAGTAGGGAATGCTCACCAGCACCGCGAGCAACGCGACGACCGTGATGCCGGCGCCCACCCGCACCGCCTGGGCGGGTGTGAACGCCTCGCCACCGGTGAGCTCGCGCACGATGCGGAGGATCTCGTACGGGCCCGGGACGATCCACGCCGGCGTGACGATGAACAGGACGACCCCGACGACCCAACCGGAGATACCGAGCGGCGGAGCCGCTGGGATGAGGGTGAGCGCCAGGAGGAAGGCGGCCGGCGTGAGCGGGAGCACGAGCCGCACGACGATCGCGAACGCGGCGACGAGCAGCACGACGACGGCCGGATCGCCGGCCGCGCGCGCGAGCGGCGTCAGGCCGTCGGCGATCCAGCGGTCCACCCCGCCGGCCTTCAGCACCGCACCGGCGCCGAAGAGCACGCCGACGAAGACCACGATCGCCCAGTCGATGCCGGACCGGAACGCGAGGCGATCGAGCGCACCGCCGGCGATGGCGACGACCAGCGCCAGCAGTCCGACCCAGGCGAGGTCGATGTGCAGCGACGGGCCGATCAGCATGCCCGCGATGAACACCGCGACGGCGAGGAGCGATGCGCGCTCTCGCGACGACAGCGGGCCGAGCGCGGCCTGCTGGCTGCGTCGAACGGCGGCGCTCGTGCGCGGCGCGCTCTCTGGCGGCAGCAGCGCGAGGACCACGACCATCGCGCCGGCGAGCAGCACGATGCCGGCCGGGAACGCGGCGACGAGCCACCCGACCCAGTCGAAGCGGGCCCGTTCGGACGACGGAATGAGCTCGAGGATCAGGAAGTTCCCGACCACGCCGGTGAGGAAGATCGCGCTGAACATGGTGTTCCCGATGAGCGCCGCGAAGACGAGGGACGCGGTCGCGCGACTGCGAGCCGCGTAGCCGAGCGCCTGCGCGAGCTCGCGGGCGATGGGCGTCATCGTCGCGACCCGTCCGTACATCGCGGGCACCAGCGGCGTGAGCGCGACACCGCCCAGCATGAGCCCGGCGACCTGGCCGCGGTGGGTGGGCGGGAACGTGCGGAGCAGCACGAGCGCGATACGGAAGAGCAGGCCCGAGCTCGCCATGCTCGCGGCCAGCCCCAGGCTCGAGACGCCGAGGAACCAGGACGAGCTCGCAAAGCCACCGAACACGACGCCGAGCGGCGCGAGGCCGGCGACGCCCCAGGCGACCGCCATCGCGAGGGCCACGGCGAATTCGGGGATCGGCTCGAGCACCCAGGCGATCGCGCCGCCGAGGATGACCAGGGCGATGTGCCAGCCGTTCGCCGCGAGTCCCGGCGGCGGTCCCACGGACCAGAGCGCGGCCGGGACCGCGAGCGCGATCACCCCCGCGATGACCCGGTGGCGAAGCGCGCGCTCCCGAGGCCGCGCGGCCATCGCGTGCAGCCGCTCGTGCGGGATGACCGGAGCGCCGACCGCTTCGCGCGCCCGGCGGTCGATGATCTCGGCCAGCGCGCGCGCGATGGTGAGGCCGAGCGGCGCCCGCTCGCGGACGAGCTGCTCGAACCGGTCGCGCGGCAGCTTCCACGCGCGCACCTCCGTCCTCGCGATGACTGTGCTCGCGCGTTCGGGGAGCAGCAGCCCGAGCTCGCCGAAGATGCCCGGCGCACCGATGGTCGCCACGCTGCGCTCCCCGTCCGACGTCCGCACGATCGCCTCGACCTCGCCGTCGCCGAGCAGGTACAGGCTGTCCGCGCGCTCACCCTCGCGGAGGATCGTCGCACCGGACGCGAACCGGACGTCCTCCATCGCGCCGATGAGCCGGGCGATGTCGACCCGGTCGAGATCCCGGAAGAAGTCGACACGACGGAGCAGCGATTCGCGCGCGCCGAGCTCGTCCGGTCGGTCCGCCATCGGTGGGCGCGAGCGTAGCCGTCGAGGCGTTGCGGGGGGCGTCCCGACGTGTCCTGGACCACATCCCAGCCGTCGTGGCGGCCCTGGCGCAACAGGATCGGAGCGCCTAGACCGGCCGGCATGGGACGGCGCTCCGCGATCGAGCGATCCGAATGAGTCGGCACGATCCGCCGCCGCCCGCCGACTTCACCGACGACGAGCGCCGGCTCGGCGAGCGGTTCCTGCTCAGCGAGCTCCCGCGGCTGATCGCGTCGGACGGGCTCCCGCCGCTCGTGGCGGCGCGCATCCGCGATCGCCTCCTGCGCTCGCGACGGTCGCAGGGCGACGCCCCGGCCGCGGCCTTGGTCGTCTCGACCCCCTCGGCGCCGGCCGCGGCCGCGATCGCCACTGCGCCACGCGCTCCACGCGCGGCCCAGGTTCCCGCGCGTCCCATCGGCGAGGTGATGGGCGGCATCTTCGGGACCGGTGCGCCCGCATTGCTGCTCTACGTCGGTGCGTTCCTCATCGTCGTCTCGGCGATCATCTTCGTGAACGTCTCCGGCGAGCAGATCTCGGATGCGGTGAAGCTCACCCTCATGCTGGGCGGCACGATCGGGTTCCTGGTCGCCGGCGTCGTCTGCTGGCGCTTCTCGCGAGTCCAGCTCGCTGGACGGACGTTCCTGATCATCGGCGCGCTCGTCACGCCGCTCGACTTCGTCGCGTACTACGTGCTCGTCAGCGGGGCCTCCCCGCTCACCTCGCCGATGCTGTGGACGATCGGCTCCGTCGTCTGCGCAGTCCTGTACGGCGCCCTGCGCATCGGCGGCTACGGCCGGTGGTACAGCCATCTGTGGCTCGTCTCGCTCCTCAGCGCCGTTGGCGGGGCCGAGGCGTGGTCCGCGCTGCCGATGGCCTGGGCGCCGCTTCCGTTCGCCACGCTCGTCCTCGCGGTCGAAGCGGCGCGGTTCCGCGGACCGCGAGCGATCCGCGACCTGGCCGGACCGCCGGTGTGGCTCTCCACGTTCGTCGCCGCACTCAGCGGCGTCGCCCTCGCCGCGGTGTCGATCCTTGTTGCACCCGGCGAGCGGTGGGCGGCGGTGCCCCTCGCCGTCGTGCTGACCGCCTACGCCGCACTTCGCGCACGGGACGGGAACGCGCCGGCCCGCGCGCTGGCATTGGCCGGCCCGTCGGCGATCGCCCTGACCGTCGCGCGAGCCGCCGGCGTCACCCCCGCGGGCCTCGGTCTCGTGCTCGTCGGCCTGGCCGGCGCGTATGCGGCGGTCGCGTTCACGACCTGGGGTGCGCGGCGGTTGCGGGTGCCGGACTGGATCCGCGCGTGGTCCGCCCGGTCGTGCCTGTTGCTCGCGGCCGCGGCCGCGCTGCCGGCGCAGGCATACCTTCGCGAGCTCGGGATCGGGGCGGCCGTCTTCATCGCGGCCGCCGCGCTGCTCGCCGCCATCGCGTTCCGCTGGGACCCGCTCGTGCGCCCGGCGCGCCCGCAGGGCCACCTCTTTGCCTACGCGGCAGCCGCGTGTCTCGTCCTCGGGTACCGGCTCGGGCTCGCGGCCTTCGGCGTCGCGGCGATCGAGGAGGTCTCGGGCCGCGTCGCCGCGAGCGTCTTCCCGTTGACGGTCGTCCTCGCCGCCGTCGCCGAAGGGCTGCGCCTCCGCGGGCAGGGGCGGCACGCCCTCGCCGCGGGGATCGCCGCGAGCGCCGTCTCCGTCTATTCGATGGGGCTCGCCTGGCGCGATCCGCCCGTGCTCACGACGATCACGCTCGCGTACGCGGTCGGCGCGATCGGCGCCGCGCTGCGCCTCCGCTGGCCGCTCGCGCTCTGGGGCGCCGCGGCCCTCTCCACCGTCACGGCGTTCGGCGCGCTGCGCTGGACCGATGCGCCGACGGCTTGGTGGCCCATGGTCGTCGCCGTGCCTGGCGCGCTCGCGTTCGTCGCCGCGCAGGCCGCGGAGCGCGTGCCGGTCGCGCGCTCGCTCGCGCCGCACGGTCCGGCGCTCGCGCGCATCGCGACGGTCTCGGCGCTCGTGGCGATCGCGACGAGCGTCGGCCTGATGCCGGCGCGCGACCCGTGGGACACGTCCCTCTGGCGACTGACGATCCCAGTCGTCCTCGCCGCGGGGGCGTTCCACGCGTTCGACGCATACCGGCGCCGGTCCGTGATCGAGCTCGTCCAGGCGTCGTTCGCGCTGCCGGTCGCGATCGAGATGGCGGCCTTCGCGCTTCGGCTCACCGCGCTCGAGGCCTACAGCCTCCCGCTCGCCCTCTACGGGTTCGCGCTCGCGCTGGCGCTCCGTCGTCACATCGCCGATGCGACGCTGGGCGCCATCGCGACGGTCGCCGAGTACGCCGGCGCGGCGCTGCTCATCCTGCCGACGGCGTACGCAGGCTCCTCGCCGCTGCAGATCGAACGGCTGGTGGCCTCAGGGACGGCCGCACTCGTGCTCTTCGCCGCCGGTGCGTGGTACCGCCGCGCCGCGCTCGTCCGCGTCGCGCTCGCGTTCTTCGCGCTCGCCGCGCTTCGCGCGACGGCGCAGCCGCAGGTCCTCCAGTGGTACGCGATCGGGTTGGGCGCGCTCGTGCTCGCGCTTGCGACCGTCTCCGCTCGCTTCCCGCGCCTCACCCTCACGGCGCGCCAGCGCACCGTCGCCGAGATCGTCGGCGCCGCTCTGGTCGCGGGCGCCACGCTGGTCCTGAGCTTCGATCGCCTGGCCCTCGCCGACGCGCAACGGCTCTCGGTCGAGGTCGCGGTCCTCGTCGGCGCGGGCGCGTTCTTCGGTCGGCCGGCGATCGTCCGCGCGGGGCTGCTCGTCGCGTGCGCGGTCGCGATCCTCGGAATCACCCATGGCGGAGACCGCGTGCTGCTCGCGGTCCTCACCGGCAGCTTCCTCGTCGCGGTCGCGCTGGCCATGGCCCGCCTCGTGCCGTCACGCTTGGCCGCGGTCGATCAGCGCGCGCTCGAGCTCGTCGGCGTCGCGGTGCTCATGGGGCCGGCCACGATGCTGACCCAGCAGCGTGCCGACGCCGATCGCGCCATCGAGCTCATGCTCGGTGCCCTCGCTGTCGTCACGCTGGCCGCCCGACTCGGTCGCGGGGCGCTCTTCACCGCCGGCCTGGTCTTCGTCGGCGTGCAGGCGGTCCTCGTGCTCGCGTATCCAGAGAGTCGACAGCTCATGGGCGTGGGCGCCGGGCTCTACCTCGTCGCCCTCAGCGTCGCGGCCCGGCGCTTCCTCTCGCGCGGCCTACCCGCATGGGCCCCGGTGCTCCTCGAGATCTCCGGAGCGGCGCTGTTCGTCGCGCCGACGTTCCTCCGCACGTGGCAGCCGAACGCCGTCTTCCAGACCGCGCTGCTCATGGCCCAGCTGCTTCTGCTGCTGCCGGTCGGCCTCGCGTTCCATCGCCGGTGGCTCGTGTTCGTCGCCCTCGCGGTCCTCGGTGTGCAGGCCCTCCGGGCCGTCGTGGACGTGGTCAACCGCGTTCCCAACTGGGCGATCATCCTTGTCGCCGGTGCGCTACTGATTGCCGCGGGATTCATCGGGCTCGTCCAACGCGAGCGCTGGAGCCGCTGGCAGAAGAGCGGCATGAGCTGGTGGCGGAGCTGGCAGGCCGCCGGCGTCGCGACGGAGGCTGAGCGGGTGGATCCCCCGGTGCTCCCGTAGGTGACGGCGAGGGGGGCGCCGCCTCGTGCTCGACGAGTGCTTGACGAGCGCCTCACCATGGAGCGTGCGCGGGGCTTGGGGAAGGTAAGGAATTTGACATCGGCCGAGTGCGCCGTTTGATCGCCCGCCGGACCGCCCGGGTCCACGCTCGCTGCTATCCGCCGGCCCCCCAGAGGGGCCCAGCACAGGAAAAGGAAGAATCATC
>DASWCU010000159.1:0-8739 GCA_036389935.1 Candidatus Limnocylindria bacterium | reverse complement strand
CGCCGGCCGCTATTACGCGCTCAGCGACGCGATCGCCGAGCCCAAGCCGCTGCAGCGCCCGCATCCGCCGATCTGGATCGGCGGGTCCGGACCCAAGCGCACGCTCCGGGTCGTCGCGAAGCAGGCCGACGTGTGGAACTCGAACGCCGGCTCGTTCGAGCGCACGGTGGAGCTCGCCGGGATCCTCGACGAGCACTGCCGGGCGGTCGGGCGCGATCCGGAGTCGGTCCGGCGGTCGGTGCAGCTCCGCTTCGGGGCCGGCGTCGATCACGCCGTGGGTGAGCCGGTCGGCTTGGTCGACGACGCCGTCCGAACAGCTGAGCGCTACGTCCGCGCGGGCTTCAGCGAGCAGATCCTCCTGCTCGGTGGTCCGGACCCGGTGAAGAATGCGGAGCTCGCCGCGCGCGAGCTCCTGCCGCGGCTTCGCTCCATCGGCTGAGGGGCGACGGGGATGCGGCCCTGCTGAACACGATCTCCCAGCACGCGATTTGTCGTCGACGGACCGATGGTGTATACATACACCGTCATGGATGAGCTGAAGCGGAGGCAGGTCTATCTAACGAAGGAAGAGCTCTCGGTGCTTGAGCGTCAGCAGCGCGGCACGGGCATGAACCGGTCGGAGCTGATCCGGCGAGCGATCGACCACCAGTATCTGGGCCGAGCTCGGCTAGGCAAGGCCGATCGCCTGCGCGTCATCCGGACCGCAGCCGGGGCCTGGAGCGGGCGGACAGAGACCGGCGCCGAGTACGTCGAGCGGCTGCGCCCGGGACGGCTCGCGCGCGTCCGCACGCGCGGACGGTGAAGTACGCCGTCGACACGTCCGTCCTCGTCGATCTCCTACGGGAGTACCGGCCGGCGGTCGAGCTTTTCGAGCGACTGGCGGAAGAAGAGGCTGAGCTGGTCAGCTCTTACGTCATCCGGACCGAAGTGCTCAGCGGCATGCGTCGCGGCGAGGAGCGCGCCACGCGCGCGCTGCTCGATCTGGTCGAATGGATGCCTGTTGGGGAGCCGGAGTCCGAGACCGCCGCGGCGCTCGGACGGAGGCACGTGCCGGCTAGCCAAGGGATCGACACTCCCGACCTCCTACTTGCGGAAGTCGCCGAGCGTCAGGGCGCGGAACTACTCACGACGAACGTGAAGCCATTCCGGGAGATGTTCCCGGGCATACGCCAGCCCTACCGGTACTAGCGGCATTCGCGGGCGGAATGTCACGCTCATCTGCGCTGATGTCGGTCAGACGCTAGACCTGAAGGGCGTTCCTCCTCCTAACCCTGGAGCGGCTTGCAGCGTCCAGCGCGTGCGAGTAAAAGTGTCATCCTGTCATTGACGGGGCTAATATGACCTGATGGCACAACGCCTTAGCGTCGCGGAGGCGAAGCGGCGGTTCTCCGAGATCATCGAGCGGGTGTCGCGGGGCGAGCGCTTCACGGTCACTCGTCGAGGAAAGCCGGCTTTGACGCTCGTGCCCCCGGAGCTCGGCAACGAGGTCACGGAGCCGCGTCCGATCGGGCTAGCTGCTGTCGCCGGCGCCCTCGCGGACTGGACCGAGCTGGACCAGGTGGTCTCAGAGCTGTATGAGTCGCGACGGCGCGCGAAGGATCGGCCGGCTCCGGACCTCGGCTGAGACATGTATTGCTTCGACACCGACGTGCTCTCGGCGGTCATGCGACGTGACCCACCGCTTCACCTGCTCCGCCGGCTTGCCCAGGTGCCCGCCGAAGAACAGTTCACGACGGCGATCACGCTGGGCGAGCTGCTGTACGGAGCAGCCAAGCGGGGCAACCCTGATCTCTCGCAGCGCGTGCGAACGCTGATCGCCCGCGCTGCCGACATCCTCCCGTTCGACGCCCCGGCCGCCGAGGTCTACGGCTCTTTGCGCGCGGCGCTCGAGTCGCAGGGCCGCCGCTTGGATGAGCCGGACCTCCGGATCGCATCGATCGCGTTGTCGCGTCGCCTGACGCTCGTGACCGCTAACGTCCGGCACTTCGCTCGTGTCCCTGGGCTTGTCGTCGAGAACTGGCTGTTGCCCTGACCCGGCGGCGCTCAGGCGCCGAGCTTGGCGGTCCGGACCTCATCGACGTCGGCGAACATGCCGATCTGATCGCGCACGATGTCCGGCACCGGGTCGTCGAGCGTCAGGATCATGAGCGCATCGCCGCGGGGATGGAGCCGGCCGACCTGCATCGACGAGATGTTCACGTCGCTTCCGCCGAGGAGGGTGCCCACCCGGCCGACGAGGCCCGGCTTGTCGCGGTGCTTCGTGAGCAGGAGATGCCCGTCGATCGGGACGTCGACCCAGAAGCCGTCGATGAACACGATGCGCGGCTCGCCCTGGACGAGCGTGCCGCCGACGCTCGTTCCGCCGAGCGCGAGCTCGAGCAGGGCGGGGTAGCGGGACTCCTCGGTCTCGCGCCGCTCGACGATCGCGAGCCCGCGCGCCTGCGCCACTGACATCGCGTTCACGAGGTTCACCCGCTCCTCGCTGAACGTCTCGAGCACGCCCTTCGCCGCCGCCGCGCGGAGCGGCTCGGGATCCAGGTCCAGCAGCGCGCCGCGGTAGGTGAGGGCCATCGCCTCCGGACGTTCGGCGATGAGCTGCGCGGCGAGCGAGCCGAGCCGCTCGGCCAGACGGACCCAGCGTTCACCGCCGGCCTCCTCCGACGGCGGTCGCGGCGCGTTCACCGCATCGCGCGGAGGACGGCCCGCCAGGACGTCGAGGACCTGGCGCGCGACGTCGAGCGCGACGTTCTGCTGCGCCTCCACGGTGGACCCGGCGATGTGCGGCGTGAGCACGGTGCGCGGCGCGCGCCGGATCGCGGCGTCGGCGGGAAGCGGCTCGGCCGGGTACACGTCGAGCGCGGCGCCGGCGATGCGACCGGCCTCGAGCGCTTCGGCCAGCGCGTCGAGGTCGACGATCTCGCCGCGGGCGCAGTTCACGATCACCGCGGTCGGCTTCAGCGCGGCCAGGGCCTCGCGGCCGATGAGCCCTCGCGTGCGGTCGGTGAGCGGCGCGTGGAGGGAGATGACGTCCGCCTCGCGCAACAGCACATCGAGCTCGACGAGCTCCGCGCCGAGCGCCCGCGCCAGCCCCTCGGTCGCGAACGGGTCGTGGGCCACGATGCGCATCTCGAACGCCGCGGCGCGCCGCGCCACGAGGCTGCCGACGCGCCCGATACCGACGAGGCCGAGGGTCTTGCCATGCAGCTCGCGGCCGATGAGCTTCCCGCGCGTCCACTCTCCGCGGCGCACGCTCGCGTCCGCGGTCACGACGTTGCGCAACAGGGACAGGGCGAGCGCGAGCGCGTGCTCGGCCGCGGCCGTGACATTGCCGGTCGGCGCATTGACCACGTACACACCGCGCGACGTCGCCGCGGGGACGTCGATGTTGTCCACCCCGACGCCGGCGCGGCCCACGATCTGGAGGTTCGGCGCGGCGTCGAGCAGCGACGCGGTGACCTTCGTCTCGCTCCGCACCACGAGCCCGTCGGCGTCGGCGAGCTGCGTTCGTAGCTCGTCCGGGCCGGACGGCGTGCGCACCTCGCAGCGCTCGCGGAGGAGGGCGAGCCCCTCCGCGGCCAGCGGGTCCGCGACGACGACGACGGTCGGGATGCTGCTAGCGGCGGGCCGCCACCGCGTCGGCGGTCTCGCGCCGCGCGGCTGCCCCTCTTGCCTTCGCCGGCGGGGCGCTCGTCTCACTGTGCGCCCGGAGCACGGCGGAGATCGACTGCCCCGGCTCGACCGTCTGGTTGAGATCCTTGAGCGCCTGCTCGAGCGCGCCGAACAGCGCGACGATGTCCTGCAGGGTCACGAAACCCATGTGCCCGACTCGTGCGATCTGGCCTTCGAGCCGGCCCTGGCCGCCGGCGATGACGGTGTCGTAGTCGTCGCGGAGGATCCGGATGAGATTGCGCGCGTCGACCCGGGCGGGCATGCGGAACGCCGTGACGCAGGGCGAGGCGTGCCGCTCGTCGGCGAAGACCGCCAGGTTGAGCGCGTGCAGGCCGCGCCGCGTCGCGTGCGCGAGATCTCGGTGCCGCTTCAGGATCGCCGCCTGGCCCTCCTCGGCCATGAGCCGGAGCGATTCCTGGAGCGCGATGAAGACGCCGACCGCCGGGGTGGCTGGCGTCGCGCCCTTCTCGAGCTGCGCCTTGTACGACTGGAGGTCGAAGTATGCCTTCGGCAGGTTGGAGCGGTCGTACGCCTTCCAGGCGCGCTCGCTCATCGTGATCATCGCGACCCCGGGTGGGGCGCCCCACGCCTTCTGCGAGGCGGTGATGAGGACGTCGATGCCCCACTCATCGACCTCGAGCTCGGCACCGCCGGCGCCGGAGATGCTGTCGACGATGAGCAGGCGGCCCGACTCGCGCACGACCTCGCTGATCTCGCGGAGCGGGTTCAGCACGCCCGTCGAGGTCTCGTTGTGCGTGATGAGGACGGCCTTCGCGGCGTCCTTGCCCTTCTCCTTCGCGAGCTCGTCGCGGATGAGATCGGGCTCGACCGCGCGGCCCCACGGCACGTCGATCCGCCGCGCGTCCACGCCGTACGCCTTGCAGATGGCGGCGAACCGCTCGCCGAACGCGCCATTGATGAACAGCAGCGCCTTGTCGCCGCTCGAGAGCGTGTTGGCGACCGCGGCCTCCATCCCACCGGAGCCTGACGCGGTGAGGAGGAAGACGTCGCCCTCGGTCCGCAGGAAGTCCTGGAGCGCGCGGGTCAGCCCCGCCATGAGCGCCGCGAATTCCGGCCCGCGGTGGTTGATCATCGGTCGCGCCGACGAATTCAGCACGGCCTGAGGCACGAACGTGGGGCCGGGGATCCGCAGGTTCTGCGGCCTATACATATGACAATTCCTCT
The DNA here is from genome assembly GCA_036389935.1 of Candidatus Limnocylindria bacterium. Lineage (GTDB taxonomy): Bacteria > Chloroflexota > Limnocylindria > P2-11E > P2-11E > UBA4735. The sequence goes on along the minus strand of DASWCU010000159.1, from coordinate 3,885 downwards.
CGGTTCGGCTCGGGGAAGCGAGGTTCATGATGCCAGCAGCGCAGGGCTCGGACAAGCGCGCGTGAACGCACCCAAGCTCGCGCCGTCCATCCTCTCGGCCGATTTCGGCCGCCTCGCCGACGCCGTGCGCGCCGCCGAGGCGGGCGGCGCCGACTGGATCCACGTCGACGTCATGGACGGCCACTTCGTGCCGAATCTGACATTCGGCCCCAAGACGGTCGCCGACCTGCGGAGCGCGACCGGGCTCCCGCTCGACGTCCATCTCATGATCGAGCGGCCCGAAGCGTGGATCGACCGCTACGTCGAGGCCGGCGCCACCTTCCTCACCGTGCACGTCGAGGCCGCCGGGGACCCCGCCGCCGCCCTCAGGGCAGTGCGTCGGGCCGGCGCGCGGGCGGGGATCACGCTGAATCCCGAGACCGGGGTGGACCGGCTCCTCCCGCTGCTCGACGCGGCCGACCTGGTCCTCGTCATGAGCGTGCACCCGGGCTTCGGCGGCCAGCCGTTCATCGAGGGCGCGCTCGACAAGGTGCGTTCCCTGCGCCGTGCGCTCGACGAGCGCGGCCTCGGCGCGGAGCTGGAGGTCGATGGGGGCATCAAGCCGGACAACGCCGCCCGGGTCGCGGCCGCGGGCGCGTCCGTCCTCGTCGCAGGGTCAGCGGTCTTCCTCGATCCCGAGGGGCCGGGCGCGGCGCTCGCGAAGTTCCGCGCCGCGACGGCGGTCCCGCGCGTCACCCCGCGCGCCCCGCAGGAGCGGCCGGGCTAGTCGGCGTCGCCCCGGCCGAGCTCGGTGAGCCGGGCGTCGCTGATCCCGAAGTGATGGGCGATCTCGTGCATCACCGTGTCGCGCACGATCTTCGCCTGGTGCCGCGGCGAGCTCGACATCCGCTGGATCGGGCCGCGGTAGATGGAGATGCGGTCGGGCACGTACGGCTCGTACTCGCCGCGCTCGGTGAGCGGCACGCCTTCGTACAGGCCGAGCAGCTCCTGGCCGGGCCCGACGCGGCCCGGCTCGGGCTCCTCGTCGATGACGACCTCGACGTTCCGCATCCGCGCGCCGAACTCCGGGGGGAGATCGGCGAGCGCGCGGCGCACGAGGCGCGCGAAGCGGGCGCGTTCGAGCGGGCTCGACATCGGCTCGTACTCTACGGCGGCAGGCCGATTTGACGGGCCGCCGGACACGGTCCTAGGCTCGCGTCCGCCCGATCGCAATCGATTTCCGGAGCGACTTCCGGGCGGGGCGGTGCCGCGGTGCGGATGACCCAGCGGACCACGATCGCCGACGTCGCGCAAGCCGCGGCGGTCCACCCGTCGACGGTCTCGCGGGTCCTGAGCGGTCGTCCGGACGCCTCGATACGCGCGCAGACCCGAGCGCGGGTCGTCGCCGCGGCCGGCCGCCTCGCCTATCGCCCATCGGCGATCGCCCGGAGCCTGCGCCTGCGACGGACGTTGACGCTCGGGATGCTCGTGCCCGACATCGCCAACCCCTTCTTCGCGCTGATCATCAAGGGTGCCGAAGCCGCCGCCCGCGGTCGCGGATACGACCTCATCCTCTGCACCACCGAGGACGGGCGCGAACGGGAGGCGACCTCCATCGCCCTGCTGCGCGATCGGCAGGTGGACGGCGTGCTCATCGCGACGGCCCGGGCGAGCGATGCGATGGTCGCCGACCTCCGTCGCGACCGCTTCCCGTTCGCCCTCGTGAACCGTGCCGCGCGCGGTGGCCGCGACCTCGCGGTCGTCGTCGATAACCGCCGGGCCGCCGGGCGGGCGATAGCGCATCTCCGCTCGCTCGGCCATCGCCGGATCGCGCACATCGCCGGCCCGCGGAGCACCACGACCGGGGCGGAACGCGCCGATGGGGCCCGCGCGGCCCTGCGGCGGACCCGGTGCGACGCCGACCCGGCGCTGTTCGTCGAGGCCGGCGCGTTCTCCGAGGCCGAGGGCCACCGCGTGGCGCGCCGGCTGCTGCTCCTGGACGAGCCGCCGACCGCGATCTTCGGGGCGAATGACCTCATCACCCTCGGCGCGCTGCGGGCCGCGCGCGAGCTGGAGCTCATGGTCCCGCGCGACCTCTCGCTCATCGGTTTCAACGACATCCCGCTCGCCGAGCTGCTCGAGCCGGCGCTGACGACCATCCGCGTTCCACAGCTCGAGATGGGGGCGACCGCCGCGCGACTGCTCATCGATCGCCTCGAGGGTCGGCACGCCGGCCCGGCCCGCGTGGTCCTCCCGACCGAGCTCGTGGTCCGGTCGTCGACGGCGGCGCCCGCCGAACGCGTGCGGCGGATCGCGTGACCGCGCGGATCGTCGTCGAGGAGGCGACGAAGTCGTACCCCGGGCTCGTCGTGTTCGACCGGCTCGACCTGACGATCGGTGACCGTGAGACCGTCTGCATCGTCGGTCCCTCGGGATGCGGCAAGACGACGCTGCTCCGCGCGATGCACGGGCTGCTGCCGCTCGATGCGGGACGCATCCGGATCGACGGGACCGAGGTGCGCTCGCCACGCCGCAACGTCGCGATGGTCTTCCAGCATTTCGGCCTCATGCCGTGGAAGCGCGTCGCGCAGAACGTCGCCTACGGGCTCGAGCTCGCGCGGACGCCGCGTGCGACGATCACCGATCGCGTCGCGCGCTACATCGACATGGTCGGCCTGAACGGCTTCGAGGGCCGCTATCCGTATCAGCTCTCGGGCGGGATGCAGCAGCGCGTCGGCCTGGCGCGCGCCCTCGCGGTCGAGCCGGACGTGCTGCTCATGGACGAGCCCTTCGGCTCCCTCGACGCCCAGACCCGCGAGGTGCTGCAGGACGAGGTCCTCCGCATCTACGAGCGGCTCCCGCGCACGATGGTCTTCATCACGCACTCGATCGAGGAGGCGATCGCCCTCGGCGACCGCGTCGTCGTCCTGTCCGCCCGGCCGGCGCGGGTGCGCGAGATCCTCGACGTCCCGATCCGACGGCCGCGCACCGTCGCGAGCGTCGTCGCCGACGAGCGTTTCGTCCCGTTGCGCGATCGCTGCTGGCGGCTCCTCCGCGAGCCGGTGGCGGCATGACGTTCCACCAGGTCGGCGTCGAGGAGCGGGGCCGCGTCGCGGGTCCGCGCGCCGGCCTTCGAACGATGTGGATCGGCTCGGACTGGCTGGTGCGGGCCGCGTCGGTCATCGGTGTGCTCGCCGTCTGGCAGCTCCTCGGTCCGGCGCTGAACCCGATCCTGCTCCGGCCGCCGTCGGCCATCCTGGCCGCGTTCGGTGAGCTCCTCGCGACCGGCGAGCTGCAGCTCGCGCTCTTCGAGAGCCTCCGGGTCTTCGTCGCCGGGCTCGCGATCGCGCTGGTGGCCGGCATCGCGCTCGGGATCCTGACCGGCCGGTCGCGCCTCGCGCTCAACCTCCTCGATCCCTGGGTGAGCGCGCTCTACTCGGTCCCCTCCGTGGCGCTCGTGCCGCTCATCGCGGTCGCCTTCCGCTACCAGGGTGAGGCACCGCGGATCGCGACGGTCGTCCTGTTCGCGATCTTCCCGATCCTCATCAACACCCAGCAGGGCGTGCGGAACGTCGACGCCGGACTGCTCGAGGTCGCTCGAGCGTTCCACACGAGCGAGCGGCGGCTCTGGCGCGACGTCGTCCTGCCGGCGAGCCTGCCGTTCATCCTGGCGGGGGTCCGGCTCGCGATCGGACGCGGGCTGATCGGCATGATCATCTCGGAGTTCCTCGTCGGTCTGCGCGGGCTCGGCTACCTGATCATCCAGTACCAGAACGTGTTCCGCATCGACCGGATGTTCGTCCCGGTCATCGTCGTCGCCGCGCTCGGCGTCGCGCTCATGGGTCTCGTCCAGGTCGTTGAAGGCCGCGTCGCGCCATGGACGCGCCGCGAAGCCTAGGGAGGGTG
>DASWCU010000158.1:0-13896 GCA_036389935.1 Candidatus Limnocylindria bacterium | reverse complement strand
GTCGGAGAACAGCAGCTGAACGTCCACGCGCCCGGCGTGAAGCCGGCGATGGTGGCGCGGATCCCGGTGGCGCCCGGGAACAGCGATCTGTGCTTCGAGTGGCCGGGGCCGATCAAGGAGGCCATCGTGCATCTCAAGCGCAGCGGCGTCGAGGTCGAGGCTGGACCGATGGGCCGCTACGGGGTGCGCGGCAGCGGGACGAGCGTGTACTTCCGCGATCCCGATGGGAGCCTGCTCGAGTTCATCTCCTACGAGCCGTAACCATGCGTGTGTGTCCCGCCTGCGGAACGATGCTTGACTACATTTGAAATTGGAGACGCATTCGACGGTGAAATACGGAGCATCGGAGCATCCGGAGCCAGAATTGCGTAACGGCGCGCCGGTCAACGGATCGCGTCCGGTGCGACGAATAGAGCGCCGCTACCTTCTTGTCTCGGTCTTGATGAGCACGGCAGGCGCCATCCTCGTGATGTGGAGCGTGCTCAACCTGAGGGTGCAGTCCCTCGCGATCGTGGCGATGGCTGTCGGCGTAGCGTTTTCACTCTCCGCGGGCCTCGCACTGATCCGGGGCCGCAGACCCTGAGCCTCGCCGGACGGCCATCGAAGCTGAAGGGCGAACCGGAGCGCATCATCGAGGGAGCCGATCCGCACCTCGGAAAGACGTCCGATCCGGCGAGCGTGCCCGTGATCGCCACGACCGTTGCGCTGTCACGTCGGCCGCGGACACCGTTGCTTCGGCCGGAGCGCCGGCTCATCGAGCGCCTCGCTGAAGTGCTCCGCATTCCAGCGGAGCAGGGCGAGTTCGTCATCGCTGAGCGGCGTGCGCTCGTAGCCCGCGAAATAGGCCTCGACCTCTTCTACCTTCGTCCGCTTCCTCAGGTACTCGCTTGCCGCCTCCTGCAGCCACCTGCTGGGTTCCTTCTTGGCCGCCTTACGCGTGCTCGATCCGCCGATCGAGGTCATCGGGAAGGCTGTCCTTTTCGTCACTCTCCCGTGGTATCAGTGAAAGTAGTATTGAGTCGAATGGCCGCGCGGCGGTCGCCTAGCTGCGGCCGACGGTGATCGGCAGTCCCTCCTCGTTGCCCCACTCGTCCCACGACCCGTCGTACGTGCGGACGTCGTCGTGGCCGAGTGCGGTGAGCACGAGATGCGTGAACGCGGCGCGGACGCCGGCTTGGCAGTACGTGACCGTCGAGGTCTCGGGGCCAAAGCCCGCGTCGCTGTACATCTGCTCGAGCTCGTCCGGATCGCGGAGCGTCCAGTCGTCGCGCAGGGCGTCCTTCCAGAGGATGTTCACCGCTCCGGGGATGTGACCGCCGCGCTTCGCACGGACCTCGGCGCCGGTGTACTCGCTCTCGCGGCGCACATCGAGGAGCCACGGCTCGCCGGTATGGACGGCGGCGAGCACCTCGTCCTTCGTCGCCACGACGCCCTCCCGCGGCCGTGGGGTGAAGGTCGCGGCAAGAACCGGGACCTCGCCGGCCTCGACCGGCCTGCCCTCCTGCTCCCATTTCTGGATGCCGCCCTCCATGATCGCCATCGCGTCATGGCCGTTCCGGCGGAGGGCGAGCCACAGGCGCGCGGCGTGGTGCCCGCCCTCGGCGTCATACCCGATGACGAACGTGTCGTCGCCGATGCCGAGGCGGGACATGGCGGCGGCGAAGTCGGCCGGCGCCTGGAGCATGTGCGCCGGGTGACCGGACGGGGGTGGGGGAGCCGCGATGTCGCGCCGCCAGTCGCAGTGGACGGCGCCGGGGAGATGGCCGCGCAGGTAATCGGCGCGCGCGTGGCCCTCGAACCGGAACCGGCAGTCGACGATCCGCACGCGGGCATCTCCGAGCCGCGCGGCGACGTGGTCGGTCGAGATGAACAGCTCCGGGCGCGCGAATGCGCTCACCGCGACAATCTAACCGTGCTGCGCGGGAACCTCCGCCGCGGACTCGCGCTCGTCCGGCGGCGTACGCACCGCGGACCGGCCCTCGCGGTGCGCCTCTACGAGCGGCCGGGCTGCCACCTCTGCGAGGAGACGCATCGTGCCCTGCGGCGCATCGGCCTCGACCGGGCCCTAGCCATCGAGCGCGTCGACATCACGCGCGACGAGGCGCTCGAGCGCCGCTATCTCGTGCGCATCCCGGTGCTCGCTGTGGGCGCGGCGGAGCTCGACGCGGCGGGCCTCGACGATGCCGGCCTCGCCCGCTGGCTGGGCGATGTCGCGGACCGAGCGGCCCTCAGCTGATCGGCAGGATGAAACGCGTGTCCGTGCTCGCGATACCCTTCACGGCGCGGATCCGCATGACCGTCTGCGTGACCGCGGCGACGTCCGCCGCCTCGATCCGGCAGACGATGTCGGTCGGGCCGGCGAGGTAGAACACCTCCTTGACGCCCTCGCATCCATGGAGGTCCTTGTGCAGGGCCGCGATGTCCGTGCCTGCTCCGATCTGGGCCATGACGAGCGCTCCTTGCATGTCCGTGCCTCCCCGTTCGGCTGAACGCGCCGCCAAGACTACTCGCGCCGGGCTTGCCGGACCGCGGCGCGCTGCACGAGCGACGTGATGCCGATCCGCGCGGTGATCTTCGATCTCGGCGGCACGCTCATGGAGTGGCCGGAGTGGATGGAGCGCGCGCCAGAGAAATGGCGCGCCTCGTACTCGTACCTCGTCGCCGCGCGGCCCGGCAAGTGGCCGAATGAGACGGAGTTCGTCGCCGCGATGCGCGCGGCCGAGCTCGAGCACTGGCGGCTGGTCGATGAGGCGCAGGCGAGCACGACGCCCCTCGGGCTCGTCCGCGAGGGCTTCCGCCGGCTCGCGATCGAACCCACCGAGGACGCGGCGCTCGCCGTTCTCGATGGCTACGCGGCTTCCGCGACGGGCTGGGCGGAGGTGTACCCGACGAGCGCGACGACGCTCCTTGCGCTCCGCGGCGCGAAGTACCGGCTCGGGCTGCTCTCGAACACGTGGTGGGCCGCCGCCTGGCACGATGCCGACCTCGCGGCGCATGGGCTCGGCGATCTCTTCGACGTCGTCGTGTACACGAGCGACCTTCCGCGCTCGAAGCCGCACCCCTCCGCCTTCCGTCACGTCGCCGGACGACTCGACGTCGCGCCCGAGGAGTGCGTCATGATCGGCGACCGGCTCATCGACGACGTCGGCGGTGCGCTCGGTGTCGGGATGCGCGGGATCTGGAGGCGCAACGCGACCACGCCCACGCGCGACGACATCGATCCGACGGCGGTGATCGAGGGCGTCGAAGAGGTGCCGGCCATCCTCCGTCGCTGGGCGGACCTATCGGGATAATTGGCGCGGGGCTGGACTCGCATCTGCGGTCCGTGAAGACGAAAAGGGGGAGCGGCATGAACCTGAACGGTGTGTTGATCGGGTCGGAGAACGCCGAGCGGCTCAAGGACTACTACACGAAGCTCTTCGGGAAGCCGGGTTGGGATGAAGGTGGCTTCGTCGGATGGCAGATCGGCAGTGGCTCGGTGACCGTGGGGCCGCACGATCAGGTGAAGGGGAAGAACAGCGATCCGGGCCGGGTGATCTGGAACATCGAGACAGCCGATGTGAAACGCGACTTCGAACGGCTCAAGGCGGCCGGAGCGACGGTCGTGCGAGAGCCCTATCGGCCGGGCGAACCGGACGGCGGGCAAGAGATGTGGATCGGCACATTCGCGGATCCAGACAACAACTACTTTCAGCTGATGAGCGGCATGTCGCCGACCCCGTGAGGCTCGGCCGGTAGCTCGCGCCCGCGCACCGCATCGGCGTCGGCAGTGGCGCGGCCGCGAGCCCGATGGGCGCGCCGGCGGCCCGCGAACTGCATGGTTCGTTACCCGATCGCCACTATGATCGGCGGCGGAAGTGGGATGAGAACCAACTGGCGGCTGATCGGGGCCGGTGGGGTCGCCGTGCTCGCCTGCGCGCTGGCCTTGCGCCTGCCGTTCGGCGCCGCGTACCTCTGGGCGTGGGATTCGGTCCTGTACGCCCGGGCGATCGACGATTTCGCCGTCGATCTCGGCCGACCCCATCCGCCCGGGTACCTCTTGTACGTGCTCGTGGCGCGCGTCGCGGCCTTCGTGCTTGGCGACGCGAACGCGGGCTTGGTGCTCGTCAGTGTCGTGAGCGGCGCGCTGACCTGCGCGGTCGGCTTCGTGGTCGCCGCACGACTCGTCGGTCCCGTCGGCGGAGTCCTCACGGCCGCTGCGCTGATCGTGAACCCGCTCCTCTGGCAGTACAGCGAGATCGCCTATCCCTACGCGACGCTCGCGCTCCTCGCCGGCGGCATCGGCGCGCTGGTGTGGACGACGCGCGCGCGCGGCGCGTGGCCGATCGTCGCCTCCGCCGCATTCGGGATCGCCGCTGGCTTCCGCCAGGACCTCCTGCTCCTCCTCGGGCCGCTCTGGCTGTACGTCGTGATCCGGCAGCGACCTCGTGTCGCGCTCGCGAGCACGGCCGCCGCGGCGGTGGCGTGCTTCGTATGGCTCATCCCGACGGCGGCCGAGTCGGGTGGCCTCGTTCGCTACGTAGGCGCGGTCCTCGCGCAGGCGGAGGGGGTGAGCGCCCTTGGCGATGCGGGCCTGGACTCGTTCGCGCAGAACGCCCAGCTCACTTTCGTCGGACTGCGCTGGCAGGCGCCGTGGACCTGGCCGCTCGTGCTCGCGGGGCTCTGGGTCGTCGGGCGATCGACGCGCGGCCGCCTTCCGCGCGCGGCGCTCGCGCTCTGGGTCGGGCCCTCGCTCGCCGTCTACCTGTTGTTCCATACCGGCGAGTGGGCGTACACGCTGTCCCTCGCTGTCCCGCTCGCGCTCCTTGCCGGCGCGGGCGGCGCGTGGCTCCTGCGGTGGAGCGGCCGCAGCCGACCCGTCGCCGCGGTGCTCGTGGCGCTCCTCCTCGTGCTGAACGCCGAGTCGTTCATCTTCGGCGGAGGCCGATTCTCGTTGCATGAGATCGCGCGCCACGACGCGATCCTCGCCGCGCAGATCGATTACGTGCGCGCGCACTTCGCCGCCGCGGACACCGTCATCGTCGCCCAGGGCAACTACCAGCACGCGACGTACTACCTCGGCGAATATCCGGCGGTGTACGTCCAGGAGATCGCCGAGCCGCAGCGGCTCATCGGCGCGACCGGACGATCGCGCTGGGTGGTCCTCTTCGGTGACGAGGTGCGCCTCGAGCAGCGTGCCCGAGTCACGCGGATGGTGCTGCAGCCCGATGTCGACCTGCGGGTCGTGCGGCTGCGTCCGGGCGAGCGCGTCGTCTGCAACGGCGGCGCGCAGATCTCGCTGCTCGAGACGGAGTAGCGACCGATGGTGGCATCCGCGCTTGTGACGACGAATACCTTCGGCGCGTAGCCGCGGTGAGGCCGTTCGAAGGTGTAGGGGCGCCGCCAGGCATGGAGATCGGCGTCGATGTCAGTACTCCGCGTTCACGCGGCGGCGAAGGATCTCGATCCAGCCGAGATAGCCGATCCGCCCGAGGGATGCGTAGGTCGCCGCCGGGCCGCCGCGCATCTCGGCGACGGCTTCGCGGACCCCTTCGGCCAGAGCGCGGTACGCGACAGCGTGCTCGACGACCGCACCCATGCGCGCGAGCGCGATCTCCGCGTCGTCAGGCCGCTGCAAGACCACCGCGCGGAACACGGCGTGGAACCAACTCCACCAGCTCCGGGCTTTCTCCGCGAGCTTCGCGTCGGTCTCGGGTGAGGGGAACCCGAGGAGCGCGCGCGGGATGGCCAGGACGATGTCCCGCTCGACCTCGTCGGTCACGTCGATCGCCATGAGTGCCAAGGCGTCCTCGCGCTCACCCGCCAGCGCGTGCGCCACGGCGCCGTCGCGAAGGATGTTCGCCGCGGCGACGCAGAACGCGGTGCCAGTCGCCTCGCGGAGGAGCTTCGCGGTGCCCTGCGCGAGGTCCTTCACCTTCGCCCAATCGCCCAGCGCGATGTAGAGCTCGGTCGCCTGGTTCCAGGCATGGGTCCGGTTATGCGGACCCATCGGCTCGGCCATCGCCGTGAGGGCATCCACCTCTGCCGTGTTCTCCGACCGATGGGCCATCGCGAAGTGGTAGTCCGCCGTCACCCTGGCGACGCCCATGCGGCTGAAGGTGCCGAGATCGCGCTCCGTACCGTGGAGCTCGTCGATGAGCGCGCCCATTTCGTCGTAGTAGCCGGCCGCCTCTAGCCGAGAGAGCTTCAGCTCGATCGCCGTGCGCCGCATCGTGGCCTCGCCGCTCGCCTCGGCGGCGGTGATCGCGGCATCCACATGGGGCACTGCCGCGTCGGGATCGCTCTGGTGCGTGTTGACCATGTAGCCGGCGTACGCGGCGAGGATCGCGGCGACCGATCGCGCATCGCCCGCCGCCTCAGCTGCCGCGCGTCCCTCGTCCGCAATGCGCGTGACCTCCTCCTCGGAGGGACGCTGGCGGAAGGCTCCCGACCACTTCGCGGCCTCTGTCAGATCGACGTAGACATCGAGTGGCGTCGCGCCGGCCCGACGGTACAGGTCGAGTGCCTCTCGCAGGTGGGACCAGGCTTCGTCCTGCCGCAGGACCTGCTGGTAGGCCTTCGCCATCGTCTGGTGCGCGAGGGCTCGCTGCCAGTCGTCGTCCGCGAAGCCAAGGGCATGGTCGATGAGCTCGAGCGCGCGGTCGGCGGCCGCGTGGTCCGCGTGCCTCTTGCCTGCGGCGAGATGGGCGCCGAACGCTTCACGCCGCATCCGCGAGAGGTCCGGATCGTCCGCCCAGACCCAGTCCGCGTCGGGGGGCCGGAGCGCCTCCCACCAGTGATAGGCGAGCGCCTCGGCGTCCTCCGGGTGGACCCGTTCGCGGGCGAAGGCGGCGTGGGCCCGCATCCGCTCTGCCGCCAGGAGGCGAGAGTAGGCGACGTCGCGCAGCAGGCCGTGGTGGAACCGATATCCGGAGGGGATGATGTCGAGGAAGTGCAGATCGGCGAGCCGGGCCAGCGCTCGGCCGACGTCCGGGACGTCACGCTGGGCGAGGAACGCGACGTCAGCGGCCGAGACGCGCTCGCCCGCGACGGCCGCGAGGGACAGGAGGACCCGTTCGCCGGTGGCGAGCTGGTCGAGGCGCGCCCCCAGCGCGCCTTGCAGGGTGAGCGGCAGATCGCCCCGCTCCGGTAGCGCCCGCGCGAGCTCGACCACGAATAGGGGATTGCCCTCGGCCCGCTCGACCACGCGCTCATCCCCCCGACCGGCGAGAGTGGCGAGGTGGCGCGCCGCCTCGGGCTCGAGTCCCTCGAGCTCGATGAAGAAGCGGTCGCCACTCGGTCGAATCCCGGCGGAATCGGCGAACTCGGGCCGCGCGGTGGCGATCACGAGCAGCCGCGGCCCCCCGAAGGTGAGCCGGTCGACAAGCCGCACCACCCAGGGGTCGGCCCAATGGATGTCGTCGATGGCGAGCACGACGAGGCGGTCCGTGCCGAGCAGCGCGAGGTACCGGCGCCAGGCATTGACGATCTCGTCCTCGCGCTCCCCGGCGGGCAGGCCCGCGAGCGACCCGCTCTCGCCGATCCCTGCGCTTTCCGCCAGGCCGGCGACGACGCGCTCGCATTCCACGTCGTCGGAGCAGATCCGACCGACCTGTTCGGCCAGCTCGTCGATCGTCTGGACCCCGAGCAGCCCCCGTACGGGGGCGAAGACGCCGGTCTCGTCGGTCGGGCGGCAGCGCGTGCCGATCACTAACGCGCCCGCGGCGCGTCCCTGGACGAACTCCTGCACCAGCCGGGTCTTCCCCTGACCCGGCGGGCCGCTCACCACCGAGAGCACGCAGCGGCCCTTGACCGCCCGTTCGTAGGCATAGCCGAGCAGCGCGATCTCCGCTTCGCGACCGACGAATGGCAGCGAGACACGCTCGGCGGACCCGACGCCCATGAGACGCCACATCGCCACGCGGCCAAGACCCTTCAGCTCGGTCTCAGGCAACGGCTCGAACTCGGCGGCGTCCGCCGCGACCTCATGTGCCGCGGGGCCCACGAGGACCTCGCCGGGATCGGCGCGCTGCTGGAGCCGCGCCGCGAAGTTCACCACCGGACCGACGCTCATCTGCTGTTTGGTGGACGCGGCGGCCGCGAGGTCGATGACCGCCTCGCCGGTTTCCACCCCCAAGCGGACCGCGAACGGATGCCCGTGCTCGGCGTCCGCCGCGCACCAGTCGCGCACGGCTTCCGCGGCCCGGAGCGCGCGGAGCGTGTCATCCTCATGCGCAATGGGCGCGCCGAACAGGGCATAGACCGCGTCGCCGATGTACTTCTCGACGGTGCCGCCGTGGGCGACGATGATCCGCGAGATCTCCCCGAAGGCGGTGCCGAGCTCGCGCTTCAGACGCTCCGCGCCGAACCGCATCGTCAGCTCCGTCGAGCCGACGATGTCGACGAACATGCACGTGACCAGGCGCCGTTCCTCGCGGATCGTTGTCATGGCCGGAAGTCTATGGATTGGTCACGCGCACGAGTCGACCCGCGGTGCTGCCCGGTAACGTATCGACTTGTGCTCGACGTACGGCGCCGCCGGTTGCGGCTGGGGACTTGCGTGCCTGAGTCAGTGAGCGCGAGAACGAGGACGCTCCTCGCGATCGCGTACTGAGCTCGGGTCCACTCGCGCTCAGCCGCGCTTGTCGGCGTCCTCGGCCTTGTCGTAGAGGGAGCGGAGCTGCGGATCGGTGACGTGCAGGTAGCGGGCGGTCGTTTGCAGGGAGGCGTGCCCCGCGATCCGCTGCGCCGCCTGTACGCCGGCGTGCCGGGCGAGGGCGGTGAGCCGCGAGTGCCGGAACCAGTGCGGCGACACGCGCATCGGCAGGCCCGAGCGCCGCGCCGCGTGGTCGACGACCCGCTCCACCTGGCGGACGCCGAGCGCGCCCCTGCGCTTCGAGGTGAACAGGAACGGTGAGTCGTCGCGCCGCTCGGCGAGGTAGCGCCCGACCCAGTCGGCCGCGTCCTGGGTCAGGAGGACGAGCCGCGACCGGCCGCCCTTGCCGATGACCTCGGCCTCACGCCGGGCGAGGTCGACCTGGCGGATCGTGAGCGCGGCGAGCTCGGAGACGCGGACGCCCGTCCCGAAGAGCAGCTCGATGATCGCCCGGTCGCGTACGCCGTTCGGCGCCGCGAGGTCGACCGCGCCGGTGATGCGCTCGACGTCCGGACGCTCGAGATGCCGGATCTCCAGATCGCGCTCCTTCGCGAGGAGCAGCGTCCGGTCGGGATCGGGCGCCTCGAGCTCGCGGGAGCCCCGGCAGTAGCGGAGGAAGTTGCGCAGCGCGGTCTGGTAGAGGTTGCGCGTCGCGGTGCCGATCGGCTTGCCGGTCCGGGTGTCCCGGCGCCGCGAGAGGTGCAGCCGGAACTGCCGCAGCCGCCCGGTCGTGATGTCGGGCAGCCGCAGGGCCGCCGCGTCCTTGCCGGTCGCCGCGGCGAGCCAATCGATGAACATCGTGAGGTACGCGCCGTACCGTTTGGCGGTCAGACCGGCCCGTCCGGCGATCTCGAGCTCCTCGAGGTAGTCGTGCACCAGGCGTCGGAGGCCGTCCGGGCTCCCCTTCAATGTCGGGTAATCTTCCTTGTGCGACATTGTGGCCGAGGCTATGGGAGCGCCCTCGAGCTGTCAAGGGATGCGCTCCCCTTGACCAATGGCCCGCCGTTCGGCGCGGCCGAGTGCCGGCTCGAGATCGCCCCGGCAGGTGGGGCCACGTCGATCGCACTCGTCCGTCCATCTACGTCCCGAAGAACCTGGCCCGAAGGCGTTGGTCGGTTGCCTCGTCCCATACGGCGACGCGTCCCTCCTCAAGGCTATTGAGACCCCGCGCGATGACGAAGCCCCAGTAAGCGCGCCGAGCGGCTTCCTCAAGTTGCTGGAGGCGGGCGTGCTGCTCGGGCGAGACGACGAACGCCACCGTCTCGCCGTAGCGGCGCAGCTCGACGGGATGCTTCTTGGCCTCGGCGACGATGTTGGCGCCGTCAGATCGAAGATCGCTGACCGGTCTGACCACGGGCCCTGACGTCGCGCCTCTCCGACCGCTCATATGCCGTCTTACTGATATCTCCATCCTCCGCGGGACCGGCTCGCCGATGCAGCCAACCTTCGACTGCGCGTACCGACTGTGGTGGGACTATTCCGCCGGCGTGGCCGCCGCCGCGTGCTGCTCGGCGGCTGCCGGATGTAGCCGGATGAACGCCGACAGCACCGCCCGCAGCGAGGCCGTGAGCACGCTCTCGTGCATCCCGACCCCCCACCGGACGCGTCCGTCGCCGTCGCGGGCCTCGACGTACGCGACCGCCGTCGCGTCGGTGCCCGCACCGACGGCGTGCTCGCTGAAGTCGAGCACCTCGAGCGGCAGGTCGAACTCGGCGCGGAGCGCGTGCACGAACGCCGCGACCGGACCGTTCCCCTGCCCCTCGGCGATCCGCTCCTCATCCCGGACGCGCAGGCGCGCGCGCACGGCCGCGCCGTCGCCCTCGGTGCGCGTGTCGTAGCTCACGAGCTCGATCGACGGGCGCTCAGGCAGGTATTCGGCCGCGAAGGCCGACCACATCTCGGCCGGCGAGATCTCCGTCCCGGTGTCCTCGGTGATCGTCTGGATCCGTCCCGAGAACTCGATCTGCAGTCGGCGCGGCAGGTCGAGCCCGTGCTCGGCCTTCATGATGTACGCGACGCCGCCCTTCCCCGACTGGCTGTTCACCCGGATCACCGCCTCGTACGTGCGGCCGACGTGCTTCGGGTCGATCGGCAGGTACGGGACGTCCCAGACCGCGTACGGCGTCGGCAGCGCCTCGAGGCCCTTCTTGATCGCGTCCTGGTGCGATCCCGAGAACGCGGTGTACACGAGGTCGCCGACGTACGGGTGCCGCGGGCTGACCTGCAGCCGGTTGCAGTACTCGAACACCCGGCGCAGCGCATCGATGTCGCTGATGTCCAGCTCGGGATCGATGCCCTGGCTGAACAGGTTGAGCGCGAGCGTGACGACATCGACGTTTCCGGTGCGCTCGCCGTTCCCGAAGAGCGTCCCCTCGACGCGCTCGGCGCCGGCCATGACCCCGAATTCGGCTGCGGCGATCGCCGTGCCGCGGTCGTTGTGCGGGTGGAGCGACAGGAGGACCGCGTCGCGACGGCCGATGTGCCGGGCGAACCACTCGATGACGTCGCCGTAGACGTTCGGCGTGTACATCTCGACCGTCGCCGGCAGGTTCAGGATGATCTTCCGTTCGGGCGTCGGCTCGACGATGTCCATCACCGCGGAGCAGATGTCGATCGAGTAGTCGACCTCCGTCCCGGTGAAGCTCTCGGGCGAGTACTCGTACCGCACGATCGTGTCGCCGAGTCGCGGCTCGAGCTTCCGGCAGAGCCGCGCGGCGTCGGTCGCGATCTTCGTGATCCCGGGCTTCTCCTCGCGGAACACGACGCGGCGCTGGCAGATCGAGGTCGAGTTGTAGAAGTGGACGATGGCCCGCGGCGCGCCGACGAGGCAGTCGAACGTCCGCTCGATGAGCTCGGGCCGGCACTGCGTGAGGACCTGGATCGTGACGTCCTCGGGGATGAGGTCGTGTTCGATGAGCAGCCGGATGAAGTCGTAGTCGGGCTGGGACGCGGACGGAAAGCCGACCTCGATCTCCTTGAAGCCCATGGTGACGAGCGTGTCGAAGAAGCGCCGTTTGCGGGCCGGGTCCATCGGGTCGATGAGCGCCTGATTCCCGTCGCGCAGGTCGACCGAGCACCAGACCGGCGCTCGCTCGATCCGCCGGTTCGGCCATTCGCGGTCGGGCAGCCGGAGCGGAAGCGGCTGGAACGGCCGGTACTTGTCGAACGGCATCCGCTTCACGGTCGCTGGCTTCGGCGGCATCGAGGTCTTCCTTTCTCTCCGCTCAAATGAAAGACCCCCTGGCCGGCTGGCGCAGGAGGTCGAGCGAGCACCACGGAGGGGCGCCCGCCGTCAGGTAAGAAGGAGCGTGCCGCTCGGATCTGGCGCAACCATCGATCAATACTCTAACGGGCGCCGCCAAACCCGCCGAGCGGCGACCGAAAGCGCTCGCTCGACCGGACGGCCGACGGTACAGGCGGCACCACGCTTGCATCCCGCTCGGTGTGCTCCTTCCGCGAGCGATCGAGGCGCGCCCCGCGCTGCCCGTGGCCCTGCGCGTACCGGGCGTCAGGATCGGCCGCGAGCGGCTGGTCATCCTCGGGCTGGCCCTGTTCGCCGCCGCCGCGCACGGGCTCAACATGCCGTCGTATCCGGCGTTCACGCTCGTCGACGACGAGGGCATCTACGCCGCCCAGGCCCTCGCGTTCCTGCGCGACGGCGCGATGTCGCCGTACACGTACAGCTACGACCACGCGCCCGGCGGCTGGATCCAACTCGGGCTGTTCTACGCGTTGACCGGCGGGCCGGCCGCGTTCGGCACGCCGATCGACGGCGGACGCGTCCTGATGCTCCTCTTCCACGTCGGGAGCGCGGTGCTGCTCTATCGCGTCGGCCGGCTGCTCGGCGCGTCGATGCTCGCGTCGGCGGTCGCCGTCGTCCTCTTCACGGTCTCGCCGCTCGCGACCTTCTTCCAGCGGATGCTGCTGCTCGACAACATCATGGTGTTCTGGCTCCTCGCGAGCCTGGTCCTCCTGCTCGGCGGACGGACCTGGGCCCGCATCGCCCTGAGCGGGCTCGCGTTCGGCGTCGCGGCGCTCTCGAAGGAGACGGCCGTGCTCGTCCTGCCGGTGTACGCCGTGCTCGCCTGGCGCGCCCTCGGCTGGCGCGCGACCGCGGTGTGGCTCGGGGCGCTGACCCTGGCGGTCCTCCCCTACCCGCTGTACGCGCTGTCGCGCGGCGAGCTCTGGCCGGTCGCCGATCCGTACCTGCCGTACATCGCTGGGAGCGATCCCCGCGCCCGGTCGTCCCTCATCAGCACCCTCATCTGGCAGGTGACGCGACCGGGTGGCGGATTCTGGAACCTCAACAACAACTTCCTCTGGTACCTGAGGCACGACTGGCTGTGGCGCGACGCCACGTTCCTCGTGCTCGGTGCCGGGGCGGCGATCGCGAACGCGGTGCGCGGTCTCCGCGGCGATCGCCGGCTCCTCGTGCCGGCCGCCTGTGCCTTGCTCATCGGCGCCTACCTCGGCCGGGGCGGCGTCGTGTTCGCCTTCTACATCATCGTCGCGATCCCGTTCCTCGCGCTCAACGTCGCGCTCGCCTTCGACGCGCTCGCGCGAGGTCTGGACCCGCCTCGCGCCGTGCGGCTCGCCGGATGCCTGCTCGTGCTGCTCGGTGGCGTGTACTGGTGGAGCGGCGCGATCGAGCCGCTCTACGCGCAGCGGCCCGACACGGCCGGTCGTGACGCCGCGGCGTGGGTGAAGTCGCATCTGCCGCCCGATGCGAAGATCATCGGTCGCGACGACCTGTTCGCGTACCTCCGCGAGCCGATCGACGGTCCCGGGTTCGCCGAGTACCACATCCACTGGCGGGTCGCGCACGACCCGGTCACGATGGCGAACGTGTTCGGCTACCAGTGGCGGTCGGTCGATTACCTCGTCATCTCGAACAGCGAGGAGGACGACTTCTGGGGGACGGACAACCAGATCGCGATCGCCGCGCGCTGGAATGCGCACAAGATCGCCGAGTGGGAATCCTCGACCGGCGAGTCGCCGTTCCACCCGGCCCAGACGATCTCGGTCTGGGAGGCGGACCGGCTCCTCGATCCCGATCCGGCAGCCTACCTGAGCCCGGACCTGCGCCATGGCCGCGATCAGCTCTGCGGTCCGCGGCAGGCGTCGTGCGAGGAGCGCAAGCCGACGCCGCTCTCGTTCTTCTCATCGCCGCATCGACCTGACTAGCGCAACTGGCCACGCGCTTTTCTACATGTCAGCGCGCTGCGTCAATGGGCCGTCGGCCTACCCGAAGCAGCCGCCGA
>DASWCU010000157.1:0-37492 GCA_036389935.1 Candidatus Limnocylindria bacterium | reverse complement strand
AGATGGTGATGCCCGGCGACAACACCACCCTCACCGTCACCCTGATCACCCCGATCGCCCTGGAGGAGGGCCTCCGGTTCGCGATCCGCGAGGGCGGCCGGACCGTCGGGGCGGGCGTCGTGACGAAGATCGTGGAATAAGGAGCATGGCAAAGCAGCGGATCCGGATCCGCCTCAAGGCGTACGACCACAAGCTCATCGACCAGTCCGCGGCGCAGATCGTCGAGACCGCGCAGCGGACCGGGTCGACGGTGACCGGTCCGGTGCCGCTGCCGACGCGCATCGAGAAGTTCACGGTCATCCGGAGCCCGTTCATCTACAAGGACTCCCGGGACCAGTTCGAGATCCGGACCCACAAGCGGCTCATCGACATCAACGATCCCTCCGCGAAGACGGTCGACGCACTGATGAAGCTCAACCTTCCGGCCGGCGTCGACATCGAGATCAAGCTCTGAGAGCGACGAGGCGAACGAGATGACCGACGAAGCGACCGCCCCCGAATCGATCGAGCCGGAGCGCGGCGCCGCGCCCGATCTCACCCGGCCGCTCATCGTCGGCCGCAAGCTCGGCATGCTGCAGCATTTCCGGGCTGACGGGTCGGCCGTGGCGGCGACGGTGGTCGCGGCCGAGCCGAACGTCGTCACCGCCGTGCGGACGAAGGAGCGCGACGGGTACGCCGGCATCCAGATCGGCTACGGGAACGTCGACAAGCGCCGGCTCCAGAAGGCGCGGCTCGGCCATCTGAAGGCCTCGGGCGCGACGGTCGCCCATCTGCGCGAGATCCGGCTCGAATCGGTCGACGGCTTCAAGCCCGGGCAGTCCATCGGGGTGGATCGCTTCCAGCCGGGCGACAAGGTCGACGTCATCGGCGTCTCGAAAGGCAAGGGCTTCCAGGGTCCGGTCCACCTGCACCACTTCTCGCGCGGACCGAAGTCCCACGGCTCGGATCATCTGCGCCGGCAGGGCTCGGTCGGCTCGGGCACGACGCCGGGCCGGGTCTGGAAGGGCCTCCGCATGGCGGCCCATCAGGGCGCCGAGCGGGTCACGGTGAAGAACCTCGAGATCCTGCAGGCGGACCCGGGTCGCTCACTCCTCGTCATCGCCGGTGCGGTGCCCGGCGCGCGCAACGGCATCGTCATGGTGAGGAAGACCTGATGCCCGACGAGAAGAAGAAGACGACCGCCGCCAAGAAGACCGCGCCGGCCGGCAAGGCGGCGGCCGCGAAGAAGACCACCGCGGCCGCGCCCGCGGCGCGGCGCGGCGCGGCGCCCGTCCAGAAGAAGGCCGCGCCCGTGAAGCGCGCGGTCGCCCGCCCGGTGACCCGGGCCGCGGTCCGACGCCCGGCGCGGCCGGCGGCCTCGCCCGAGCCCGCCGCTCCGGCACCGAAGCGGGAGCCGCGTCCGCTCCCGACCGCACCCGCCGGCCACGCTCCGGTCATCGCGGCCGACGGAAGCGCGAGCGGCAGCGTCGCGCTGCCGGAGGCGCTCATCACGACGAAGCGCAGCCCCGGCGTGCTGTTCCAGGCGTTCCAGGCCGCGCGGGCGAACGCGCGCCTGGGCACGGCCGCGACGCGCAACCGGACCCGGGTCAGGGGTGGCGGCGCCAAGCCGTACCGCCAGAAGGGGACCGGGCGTGCGCGGCAGGGCTCGATCCGCTCGCCACAATTCCGGCACGGCGCGGTCGTGTTCGGGCCGAACGGCCGCGCCTACTGGCATCGCATCCCCGAGCGGATGCGCAAGGCGGCGTTCGCGGAAGCGTTCTCCGCCCGTGCCGCCGCCGGCCGGGTCATCGTCTACGACGACATCGGTGGCCTCTCCGAACGACCGCGTTCACGGGAGGTCGCGGACTGGCTCAGCCGCGTCGGCGACACCGGTCGCACGCTCATCGTGAGCGCGCGCGACGCCGACCGCGCGGGCGTCGCGGTGGCGAACCTCTCCCGCGTCGAGCTCTGCTCGCCCGGCACCCTTCGCCTCGTGGATCTCCTGCGCATCGACACCCTGCTCGTCGCCCGCCCGGCGCTCGATGCGCTCGCGGCGCGGGCCGGCGCGGCGCCGGTCCCCGCCGAGGCGGTGCCGGCATGAGAGGCACGTTGGTCCTGCTCCGTCCGGTCATCACCGAGAAGTCGATGAGCGGCACGAACGGCGGCCGCTACACGTTCGCCGTGGCGAAAGATGCGACGAAGCAGGAGATCGCCCAGGCGGTGGCCGAGGCGTTCAAGGTCGACGTCGTCGCGGTCAACACGAGCACGGTGCACGGGAAGTCGCGGCGCATCGGCCGCCGCATCGGCAAGCAGCCGGACTGGAAGAAGGCCGTCGTGACCCTCGGCGAGGGCCAGCGCATCGAGCGCTACTTCCAGGAGGGAGTCTGAGCATGAGCGAGACGTGGCTTCGCCACGGCGAGCGAATTCGGCCAGCCCTGAGCGCCTCTCCGCGGCGAAGCCGCGAGATCGAGCAGGTGGTATAGGAAAGTGCCGCTCAAGAAGTACAAGGCCATCACGCCGATCCGGCGCTTCCGGCAGAGCGCGGATTTCGCCGACCTCGCCGACAAGCCGGCCGAGAAGCGGCTCACCCGCGCCTCGACGCATTCCGGCGGCCGGAACGCGCAGGGCCGCGTCACCACGCGCCACCGCGGCGGAGGCGAGAAGCGCCGATATCGGATCGTGGACTTCAAACGCACGAAGGACGGGATCCCGGCCAAGGTGACCGCGATCGAGTACGACCCGAACCGCTCGGCGCGGCTCGCGCTGCTCACGTATCGCGACGGCGAGAAGCGCTACATCCTCGCGCCGCTCGACCTGAAGGTGGGGGACACCGTGCTTTCGGGGCCCGACGCGGAAGCGCGGACGGGGAACTGCATGCCCATCGAGAACATCCCGACCGGCACCCAGATCCACGGCGTGGAGCTCCAGCCCGGCCGCGGCGCGCAGCTCGTGCGCTCGGCGGGGGGCGTGGCCCAGCTCGTGGCGAAAGAGGGCGAGTACGCCCAGATCCGCCTGCCCTCGGGCCAGATCCGGATCATCCACGTGCGCTGTCGCGCGACGGTCGGCCAGCTCGGCAACCTCGATCACGAGAACCGGAAGATCGGCGGCGCCGGGCACATGCGGCGGATGGGCTGGCGGCCCGCGGTGCGTGGCGTCGTGATGTCGCCGCGCGACCATCCGCACGGCGGCGGTGAGGCGAAGTCACCGGTCGGCGGCCAGGCCCAGACGCCGTGGGGCAAGCCCGCGATGGGCCTGAAGACGCGGCGGAATCCGCGGACCGATCGGTTCGTGATCAAGCCGCAGAAGAAGAGGAAGTAAGGCCATGTCGAGGTCCGTGAAGAAGGGGCCGTTCGTCGAGGATGCCCTGAAGAAGAAGATCGAGGCGCTGAACGCGCGCAACGAGAAGAAGGTCGTGAAGACCTGGTCGCGCGCGTCGACCGTGCTGCCGACGATGGTCGGCCACACGATCGCGGTGCACGACGGTCGCCGTCACGTGCCCGTCTTCATCACGGAGAACATGGTCGGCCACCGGCTTGGTGAGTTCGCGCCGACGCGGACGTTCCGCGGGCACGGCCACGGCGCGGCGACCGAGCGCGCGGCGACCGTGAAGGCGGGAGCGTGATCCGGTGGAAGTGAAGGCGAGCGCGCGGTACCAGCGGCTCTCGCCGCGCAAGGCCCGGCTCGTGACGGATCTCATCACCGGGAAGTCCGCGGAGGAGGCGATCGCGATCCTCGAGCACCTCCCGAAGGGATCGGCGCTCACGATCGGCCGCGTCGTCCGTTCGGCCGTCGCGAATGCCGAGAACAACTTCAACCTGACGATGGAGAACCTCTACGTGAAGCGGGCGATGGCGGATGAGGGCCCGCGGCTGAAGCGCATCTGGATGCGCGGCCGCGGCCGGCGGGACATCAAGGTCCACCGGACGAGCCACATCACGGTCGTCGTCGAAGAGAAGAACGAGGCATGAGCGAGGACCAGCTTCGCCACGACGAGCGGCAAGAGAAGAACAGGGCATGAGCGAGGAGCGACTTCGCCACGACGAGCGAATTCGACCAGCCTTGAGCGCGCCGTCGAGGCGCGGCGGCGAATGCCGCCACGACGAGCGGCAAGAGCAAGAGAAGGAGTCATAGAGAGTGGGTCAGAAGGTCCATCCGATCGGCTACCGGCTTGGGTTCACCAAGACCTGGAACGCGAAGTGGTTCGCCGAGGCGAAGAACTACCGCGGCCTGCTGAAGGAGGACCTCGCCATCCGCCAGACGATCCGCGGACGGCTCCGCGACGCGGCGATCGCGCGCATCGACATCGAGCGCTCGACGAACCAGGTGACGGTCACGATCCAGACGGCCAAGCCCGGCGTCGTCATCGGCCGCGGCGGGGCGAAGGTCGAGGAGCTGCGCCAGGCCCTCGGGAAGACGACCGGAAAGGCGGTGAAGGTGAACATCTTCGAGATCCGCTATCCGGAGCTGGATGCGAACCTCATCGCCGAGAACGTGGCCCAGCAGCTCGAGCGGCGCGTGTCCTTCCGTAAGGTCCTGAAGCAGACGGTGTCGCGCTCGATGAAGGCCGGCGCGAAGGGCGTGCGGGTCGCGGTCGCCGGCCGTCTCGGCGGCGCGGAGATGTCGCGACGCGAGTGGGAGCGCGAGGGACGCGTGCCGCTGCACACCCTGCGCGCCGACATCGAGTTCGGTCGGGCGATCGCGAAGACGACCTACGGCACGATCGGGGTGAAGGCCTGGATCTACAAAGGCGACGTGGAGCCGGCTCCGCGCGCCGTCGCGCAGAACGCGCCGGCCGCCGCCGCGCGGCCGGGCGCCCCGGTGGGAGCCGCCTGATGCTGCAGCCCAAGCGGCTGAAGCACCGGAAGTTCCAGCGTGGCCGGATGAAGGGCACCGCCTCCGGTGGCGCGTTCATCGCCCACGGCGACTTCGCGCTCCAGGCGCAGGAGCCGTGCTGGATGACCGCGCGCCAGATCGAGGCCGCCCGGCGCGCCATGGTCCACCACCTGAAGCGCGGCGGGAAGGTATGGATCCGCGTCTTCCCCGACAAGCCGGTGACGAAGAAGCCGGCCGAGGTGCGGATGGGGTCCGGCAAGGGCGCGCCCGACCACTGGGTCGCGGTCGTCCGTCCGGGACGGATCCTGTTCGAGCTCGCGGGTGTCGAACCGGCGCTCGCGAAGGAAGCGATGCGGCTCGCCGCCTACAAGCTGCCGATCAAGACGAAATTCCTGCGTCGCGAGGGCGCGGAGGGTGAGGCCGGTGGAACTGAAGGACATGCGGCGGCTGTCTGACAGCGAGCTCGCCGACGAGCTGAACAACGCGAAGGAGGAGCTCTTCAACCTCCGCTTCCAGCTGGCGACGCGCCAGCTGAAGAACTACCGCGGCCTGCCCGAGGCGCGCAAGCGCATCGCTCGGGCGCTCACCGTCATGGACGAACGGAAGGCTGAGGCGAATGGCTGAGAAGACGACGACGAAGAAGACGACGACCGGACGCGAGAAGGCGCCGACCGCGGCCAAGCGGACGATCGCGGCCGAGAAGAAGACGACCGCGACGAAGCGCACGACCGCGGCCGGCGAGGCGAAGGCCACCGCCCCGAAGACGGCTGCCGCGCGGACCACGAAGACCGCGCGCCCCGCTCCGGTGAAGCGCGCGCGGCCGGTCCGCCGCGCAGCGGCGCCGGAAGCGGCGACGGCTGGAGAACACTCGTGGCGCCGCTCGCGCCGCCGTACCCGGGTCGGGGTCGTGACCTCGGCCAAGCAGGCGCACACGGTCACCGTCGTCGTCGAGCGGCTGCGCGAGCATCCGCTGTACAAGAAGGTCATCCGGGTGCGGAAGAAATTCGCCGCGCACGACGCGGCCGGCGACGTTCTGGCCGGCGACCTCGTGCGGATCCAGGAGAGCCGCCCGTTCAGCGCGACGAAGCGCTGGCAGGTGGTCGAGGTCCTCTCGCGCATCGGAGAAGCCGGTGCCGCGGCGCCGCGGGTGGCCGAGATCGAGCGGCTGCTCGAGGCGACCGAGGGCTCCGCGGAGCAGCTCGCCCGCCAGGCCATCGAGGCCGCGGGTGATGAGGACGAGCGCCGTCCCCAGGGCGGGCCGGACGAACAGTGATCCGTCCCTACAGCCGCGTCCGGTGCGCGGACAACACCGGGGCTCGCGAGCTCTCGGTGATCCGTGTGCTCGGCAGCTCGACCGGCACGACGGCCGAGATCGGCGACGTGTTCATCGCCGCGGTGAAGCAGGCCATCCCGAACGCCCAGGTGAAGAAGGGCGACGTCGTGCGCGCCGTCGTGGTGCGTCAGACGAAAGAGATGCAGCGGCGGGACGGGTCGCTCATCCGCTTCGACGACAACGCCGCCGTCCTGCTCACGCCGCAGAACCAGCCGCGCGGCACGCGCATCTTCGGTCCGGTGGCCCGCGAGCTCCGCGAGCGCAACTTCATGAAGATCGTCTCGCTGGCGCCGGAGGTCCTCTGATGCCCATCGACGTCGTCGGAGCGCCGGACCGGATGGGGAGTCAGCCATGGCGATGAAGATGAAGATCCGGAAGGGTGACGAGGTGGTCGTGCTCGCCGGGAAGGACCGCGGCAAGCGCGGCAAGGTCCAGGAGGTGCGTCCCCAGGACGGCTTCGTGGTCGTGGCCGGGGTCAACATCGGGAAGCGGCACACGAAGGCGAACCCGAGCCGCAACGAGAAGGGCGGCATCATCGAACGCCCGATGCCCCTCGGCCTCGGGAAGGTGATGCTCGTCTGCCCGCACTGCGGCCGGCCGGCACGGATCGGACATCGCCTCGAGGGTGAGACGAAGGAGCGCTACTGCCGCAATTGCGATCGGGCGATCGGCACCGAGGGCGGTGAGTGATGGCCACCGAGACAAAGGCACCGACGAGGGCCCGTCCCGCGCCAAAGAAGGCGCCCCCCGCGACGCCCCTGGCGACCGGCCCGGCCGTCCGCGTGCCGAGCGCGCTCCGCGACCGGTACGAGCGGACGGTGCGGGAGGAGCTGCGCAAGCAGTTCTCCTATGACAACGTCATGCGGGTCCCGCGCGTCGAGAAGATCGTGCTGAACATCGGCATGGGCGAGAGCATCGGGAACGCGAAGACCATGGACGCCGCGGCGAACGACCTCGCGCAGATCACCGGCCAGCGGCCGATCGTGACCCGATCGCGGAAGGCGATCTCGAATTTCCGCCTGCGCGTCGGCATGCCGATCGGCCTGAAGGTCACGCTGCGGGGCGAACGCATGTGGCACTTCCTGGAGAAGCTGGTGACCGTGGCGCTGCCCCGGATCCGTGACTTCCAGGGCGTGCCCGAGCGCAGCTTCGACGGGCGCGGGAACTTCTCGCTCGGCCTCAAGGAACAGCTCGTGTTCCCGGAGATCGACTACGACAAGATCGACCGGCTGCGCGGCCTCGAGGTCACGATCGTGACGACGGCGAAGACCGACGAGGAGGGGCGTGCGCTCCTCCGCCACCTCGGCATGCCGTTCCGCGCGGCGTCTTAGAGAAGGAGCTGCTGATTGGCGAAGAAGAGCCTCATCCTCAAGTCACAGAAGCCACCGCGGTTCAAGACGCAGGGCTACCACCGCTGCCAGATCTGCGGCCGGTCCCGCGCGTACATGCGGAAGTTCGGGCTCTGCCGGGTCTGCTTCCGCGAGCGGGCGGTCATCGGCGAGCTGCCTGGCGTGACGAAGTCGAGCTGGTGAACCGATGACGACCGAAAGCGCGACCACCCAGCCCGAGCAGACGGCCGAAGCGCCCCGGACCGAGCGGCCGCGGCGGGTCGCCGCCCCGCGCGCCCGCGCACCGCGCGGCGTCGCGGTGAACGACCCGGTCGGTGACATGCTGACCCGGATCCGCAACGCCCTGGGCGCCCGGCACGAGACCGTGGCGATCCCCGCGAGCCGGCTCAAGATCGAGCTCGCCCGGATCCTGAAGGCCCAGGGCTTCGTGAGCAGCTACGCGACCGAGGCCGCCAGCGAGCGGAAGGCGACCAAGGAGAGCGAGGTGCTCCCGGCGGGCACGCTGCTCGTGGTCCGGCTCAAGTACGTCGGCGGAAAGACGCCCGCGATCTCGGGACTGAAGCGCATCAGCCGTCCCGGGCTGCGCGTGTACGCACGGAAGATGGAGATGCCGCGGGTGCTCGGCGGCCTCGGCGTCTCGATCGTCTCGACCTCAGCGGGGCTCATGACCGGCCGCGAGGCCGAGCAGAAGGGCCTCGGCGGTGAGGTCCTGGCGCACGTGTGGTGATGCGGGAGCGAGGCATCACGGAATGAGTCGCATCGGCAAGCTCCCGATCACGATCCCGCAGGGGGTCGACGTGAAGATCGACGGTCACGACGTCACGGTGAAGGGCCCGAAGGGCGAGCTTCGCCGCAGGTTCCATCCGCTCGTGAGCCTCGGCCGCGAGGACGGCACCGTCGCGGTCGGACGTGCGGACGAGAGCCAGCAGGCTCGCGCGCTCCACGGCCTCTCGCGTTCGCTCTTCGCGAACATGGTGACGGGCGTCACGACCGGATACACGAAGGATCTCGAGATCAGCGGTACGGGCTACCGCGCCACGCTGTCCGGGAAGAAGCTCCAGCTCGCGCTCGGCTTCTCGCACCCGATCGAGATCGATCCGCCGGCCGGCATCGCGTTCAGCCTCGAGACGCCGCAGAAGGTGCGCGTGTCGGGCATCGACAAGGAGACCGTCGGCGAGATCGCGGCGAAGATCCGGGGGCTCCGCAACCCGGACCCTTACAAGGCCAAGGGCGTGAAGTACGCCGGCGAATACATCCGCCGCAAGGCCGGCAAGGCCGGCAAGGTCGGCGCGAAGGCCTAGGGAGAGGGCGGGAGAGTGAGCGGGGAACGGGATGTGGCCCGCGAGCGGCGGCACCGGCGCGTGCGCAAGCGCGTCGCCGGGACGGCCGAACGCCCGCGTCTCGCCATCTATCGCTCGCTGTCGCAGATCTACGCGCAGGTGATCGATGACCGCAACGGCCGCACGCTCGTCGCAGCCTCGTCCCTCGAGAAGGGCCCGGCCGGGGACGGCGCGGGTGCGGCGAAGAGCTCGAAGACCGCCGTGGCCGCGACGGTCGGGTCGCGGCTCGCCGAGAAGGCGAAGGCCGCGGGCATCGAAGAGGTGATCTTCGACCGCGGCGGCTACCGGTATCACGGTCGCGTCAAGGCGCTCGCCGATGCGGCACGCTCGAATGGACTGAGGTTCTAGGGGGGTTCATGGCACGGATCGACGCGAACCGGCTCGAGCTGACCGAGCGCGTGGTGCAGATCAACCGCGTGTCGAAGGTCGTGAAGGGTGGCCGGCGATTCAGCTTCTCGGCCATC
This sequence comes from Candidatus Limnocylindria bacterium, assembly GCA_036389935.1. Lineage (GTDB taxonomy): Bacteria > Chloroflexota > Limnocylindria > P2-11E > P2-11E > UBA4735. Next base: position 28,194 of record DASWCU010000157.1, on the reverse strand, counting down.
GTCGTCGTCGGCGACGGGCGAGGTCACGTCGGCGCGGGCCTGGGCAAGGCGGACGAGGTCCCGGACGCCATCAAGAAGGGCGTCGAGGACGCGAAGAAGCACCTGACCCTCATCCCGCTCCGCGACCGCACGATCCCGCACCCGGTGACCGCGAACTTCGGCGCGGCGCGGGTGCTCCTGCGTCCGGCGTCGAAGGGGACCGGCGTGATCGCCGGCGGCTCGGTGCGCGCGGTCGTCGAGTCGGCCGGGATCCACGACATCCTGTCGAAGTCGCTGGGCAGCACGAACCCGGTGAACGTGGTGAGGGCGACGATGAAGGCGCTGAACGAGCTGCGCTCCGCGCAGACGATCGGCGACACGCGCGGGCTCGAGCTCGGCCGGCGCCGTGAGCGGGCCGAAGAGGCCGCCGTCCCGTGAGCCGGCTCGAGATCCGCCAGCACAAGAGCGCGATCGGTGAGAAGGAGACCGCTCGCCTGACGCTTCGGGCGCTCGGCCTGCGGCGGACAGGCCAGCGCGTCTCGCACGAGGACACGCCGGCGCTGCGCGGGATGCTCCGCCGCGTCGCGCATCTCGTCGCCATCGACGAAGGGAAGGTGAGCCGATGAGGACCCACGACCTCCGGCCGCCCAAGGGATCGCGCAAGCCCACCCGCCGGCTCGGCCGTGGCACCGCCGCCGGGCAGGGAACGACCGCCGGCCGCGGGACGAAGGGCCAACTCGCGCGCACCGGCCCGGGCCTGCCCGGATGGTTCGAGGGCGGACAGACGCCGCTGCACATGCGCGTACCGAAGCTGCGTGGCTTCAAGAACCGTTTCCGCACCGAGTTCGTCGCGGTCAACGTCGAGCAGCTGCCGACGTACGCGGTCGATGGCAAGGTTTCGCCCGACACGCTCGCCGCGAAGGGGCTCATCGATGCGACCGCGCGAGTGAAGATCCTCGGGAACGGCGCCCTGGGCTCGGCGCTCGAGGTCCACGCGCACCGTGCCTCGGCGACGGCCCGTGCGAAGATCGAATCCGCCGGAGGGAAGCTCGTCCTGATCGACGCGGGGACCGCCTGAGCGTGAAGGTCTTCGAGACATTCCGCGACGCCTTCAAGGCGGCGGACCTCCGGGCGAAGATCCTCTACACGTTCGCGATGCTCCTGGTGTTCCGGTTCCTCGCCCATGTCCCGCTGCCCGGCGTCGACCAGGCCCAGCTCCAGAACATCCTCCAGTCGAACCAGCTCCTGAACCTGCTCGACCTCTTCTCCGGCGGCGGGCTGGCCCGATTCAGCGTGGTCGCGCTCGGCGTCAACCCGTACATCAACGCCTCGATCATCATGACGCTGCTCAATCAGACGATCCCGCCGCTCGAACGCCTGTCGAAGGAGGGCGAGTACGGGCGGAACAAGATCAACCAGTACACGCGCATCCTGACCGTCCCAATGGCGCTCCTGCAGGGCATCGGCGTGTCGGTGTTCATGCAGCGGTCCGGCGTGCTGCCGAGCTTCGGCCTCGCCGACGCCGCCCTGACCATCGCGATCCTCGGGACGCTCACCGCGGGGACCCTCGTGCTGATGTGGCTCGGCGAGCTGATCAGCGAGAACGGCATCGGGAACGGGATCAGCTTCATCATCTTCGCGGGCATCGTCGGCCGGCTCCCCCGGACGATCCAGCAGACGTTCGAGGTGCAGTCGAACTACTTCGCCCTCGTCCTCTACGCGCTCATCGGGATCGGCGTCATCGCGGCGATCGTGTTCATCCAGGAGGGCCAGCGCCGGATCCCGGTCCAGTACGCGAAGCGCGTCCGGGGCACGCGGATGTACTCCGGCGGCTCGACCCACATCCCGCTACGGGTGAACAGCGCCGGCGTCATTCCGATCATCTTCGCGATCTCGATCCTTCTGCTGCCGAGCCAGATCGCGCAGTACTTCACGAACAGCGAGACCGACTGGCTGAAGAACGCTTCGACCCAGGTGGTGACCTTGTTCCAGAACGCGTTCGTCTACAACAGCCTCTACTTCGTGCTCGTCGTCGCGTTCACGTTCTTCTACACCGCGTTCACGTTCATCCCGAACGACGTGGCGGACAACATCAAGCGTTACGGCGGCTTCATCCCGGGCATCAGGCCCGGCCGGCCGACGGCGGAGTTCCTCGGGCGGGTCGTGACCCGGATCACGATCGCCGGCGCGCTGTTCCTCGGCATCGTCGCGGTCATGCCGACGCTGGTCGGCGACCTCACCGGTGTGCAGACCCTGCGATTGGGCGGCACGAGCATCCTCATCGTCGTCGGCGTGGTCGTCGAGACGATGAAGCAGCTCGAGGCGCAGCTGCTCATGCGGAGCTACGAGGGCTTCATCCGATGATCAACGAGCGCAGCGAGCGTGGGGCCGTGCCCGCCGACCGACTGCGCACGGCCGAGGATCTGGTCCTGATGGGGCCGCCCGGCGTCGGCAAGGGTACCCAGGCCCGACGTCTGGCCGATCGGCACGGCTGGGTGTGGCTCTCGACGGGCGAGGTCTTCCGCGACCACCAGCGGCGGGACACGCCGCTCGGTCGGCTCGTGAAGGGCTACCTCGACCGCGGCGAGTACGTGCCCGACGACGCCACGGTCGGAATCGTGCGTGAGTTCCTCGATGGCGTGCCCGCCGGCGCGCGCGTCATGTACGACGGCTTCCCGCGCACCGTGGCCCAGGCGGCGGCGCTCGACACGCTGCTCGTCGAGCGCGGGCGCGCGGTCGGGCTCGTCATCCTGCTCGAGGGGCCGCGGGACGAGCTCGTCCGCCGGATGCTGGCCCGCGCCCGCGCCCATGGCCGCTCCGACGACACCCTCGAGGTCATCGAGAAGCGCTTCGACGTCTACGCCGAGCAGACCCAACCGCTGGTCGCCTACTACGAGCGGCGCGGTCTGCTGCGCCGGGTCGACGGCCTCGGCTCGATGGACGAGGTGACCGCGCGGCTCGACGAGGCGACCCGCTAGATGGTCACCCTGAAGACGGCGGAGCAGACGGCGAAGATGCGCGACGCGGGCAGGATCGTCGCGGCGATGCTCGCCGCGTGCCGCGCGGCGGTGCGGCCGGGGGTCACGACGGCCGAGCTCGACCGGATCGCGGCCGGAGTGCTGAAGCGCGCCGGGGCGAAGAGCTCGTTCCTCGGCTACTACGGGTATCCGGCGACGATCTGCACGTCGGTCAACGACGAGATCGTCCACGGGATCCCCGGCAAGCGGAAGCTGAAGGAAGGCGACGTCGTCGGCATCGACGCCGGCGCGATCGTCGATGGCTGGCACGCGGATGCCGCGATCACCGTCCCGGTCGGGCGGATCTCGAGCGAGGCGGCTCGCCTCATCCGCGTGACCGAGGAAGCGCTGCGGCGCGGGATCGACGCCGCGCGCGTGGGGAACCGGCTCGGCGACATCGGTGCGGCGGTCCAGGGCTACGCCGAGAGCGAGGGCTTCTCGGTGGTCCGCAACTACGTCGGGCACGGCATCGGGCGCGAGATGCACGAGGAGCCACAGGTGCCGAACTACGGCCCGGCGGATCGCGGCCTCCTCATCCGGGAAGGCCTCTGCATCGCGATCGAGCCGATGGTCAACGTGGGCGGTGTCGCCACCCGCGTGCTCGACGACCAGTGGACGGTCGTGACCGAGGACGGCACCCTCTCGGCCCATTTCGAGCACTCGCTCGCCTGCACACCGGCCGGGCCGGTGGTGCTCACGGCCGCGCTCGAGCGCGACGCCACCGGGGAGGGCGGGCGGGCCCGCCAGATCAAGGCCGCGTGACCGTGTCTTGTGCAGAACGTCCTGTTTTGGTACAGTTTCAGTTCCCGTGGCCGCTTGCCTCGGAACTTCTATGTCTGGAGCGCCGTGGCGAGTAAACCGAGCAACAAGGACGTCATCGAGGTGGAGGGGACGGTCTCCGAGGCCCTCCCGAACGCGATGTTCAAGGTGGAGCTCCAGAACGGCCATTCGGTCCTGGCCCATATCTCCGGGAAGATGCGGATGAACTTCATCCGGGTCGTGCCGGGCGACAAGGTGCTCGTCGAGCTGTCCCCCTACGACCTCAAACGCGGACGGATCACCCGACGGGTTCGGTACTAGTGGCGGCACGCACGAGGACGTACGAAATAGGACGCACGAAATGCGAGAGCGAGAGGAAGTAGCTGGCGCGCAATGAAGGTCAGGGCATCGGTCAAGAAGCGCTGCGACAAGTGCAAGATCATCCGGCGGGAAGGGCAGATCTTCGTCATCTGCTCCGAGCCGAAGCACAAACAGCGGCAGGGGTGAGAGGACATGGCTCGGATCGCCGGCGTTGACATCCCGCGCGAGAAGCGCGTCGACGTGTCGCTGCGCTACATCTTCGGGCTCGGAGCGACCACCTCGCGGCGGGTGCTCGACGAGGCCCGGGTGGATCACGCGATCCGCGTCCGAGACCTCACCGAGGCGCAGGTCGCGAAGATCCGCGAGGTCATCGATCGTGCCTTCACCGTCGAGGGTGACCTGCGGCGGGAGGTCGCGCTCAACGTGAAGCGGCTGCAGGAGATCGGCTCCTATCGCGGCCTGCGGCACCGCCGCTCGCTGCCGTCACGCGGCCAGCGCACCCGGACGAACGCCCGGACCCGGCGTGGCACGCGCAAGACGGTCGCCGGCAGGAAGAAGGCGGTCTCCAAGACGTGAGCCAGGACAAGCAGGACAAGCCCGACAAGCCCGACAAGCCCGACAAGCCGGACAGGGCGGACAAGCAGGAGAAGCCGGCCGAGGCCGAGGGGGCGAAGCCGGCGCCGCGGCGCCGGCGCGAGAAGCGCGTCGTACCTCGCGGCGCGGCGCATATCAAGGCCTCGTTCAACAACACGATCGTGTCGCTCACCGACCCGCAGGGGAACGTGCTCGCTTGGGCGTCGGCCGGCGCATCGGGCTGGAAGGGCTCGCGGAAGAGCACGCCCTACGCCGCCCAGGTGACGGCGGAGAACGCGGCGCGCAAGGCGATGGACCAGGGCCTGCGATCGATCGAGGTCTTCGTCCGGGGCCCTGGGGCGGGTCGCGAGGCGGCCATCCGCGCGCTCGAGGCGACCGGGCTCGAAGTGACGGCGATCACCGACGTGACGCCGATCCCGCACAACGGCTGTCGCGCGCCGAAGCGCCGCAGGGTCTAGGGGAGGTCGAATGGCTCGCTACACCGGTCCGGTCTGCCGGATCTGCCGCCGAGAGGGGCTCAAGCTCTACCTCAAGGGCGAGAAGTGCGTGACGAAGTGCACCTTCGAGCGTCGCAGCTCGCCCCCGGGCATGCACCAGCAGCGGCGGCGGAAGGTCTCCGACTTCGCGCTGCAGCTGCGCGAGAAGCAGAAGGCACGACGCATGTACGGCGTCCTCGAGCGGCAGATGAAGAACACCTTCGACACCGCGACCGAGCAACGTGGCGCGACCGGCGACGTGCTCCTCGAGCTCCTCGAGGCGCGCTTGGACAACGTCGTGTACCGCTCCGGCTTCGCGAAGTCCCGCTCGCAGGCCCGGCAGCTCGTGGCGCACGGTCACATCAGCGTGAACGGTCGGCGGACGAAGATCCCCAGCTACCGGGTGAAGGCGAACGACACGATCGCCGTGGTGGAGTCGAGTCGCGCGTCGCAGTACTTCAAGGACATGCTCGCCTGGGCCAAGACGCAGACCCGGCCGGGCTGGCTCGAGGTCGATGCCGAGTCGTTCACCGCGCGCATCGCCGCCGCCCCGTCACGGGCGCAGATCGAAGCGCAGGTCGATACCCAGCTCATCGTCGAGCACTACTCGCGGTGAGCGGGACGGCGAACAGGCCCAGCCGCTAGCAGGAAGGAAGCACGATGTCCATCGTCGAACTCGAATATCCGAAGATCGAGCGCCTCGAGGGTGACGACCGCCACGCGCGGTTCGTCTGCGAGCCGCTGCCCGCGGGGTACGGCACTACCCTCGGCAACTCCCTCCGCCGCGTGCTCCTCTCGTCGCTCCCCGGAGCGGCGATCACCGCGGCCCGGATCCGCGGCGTCGCGCACGAGTTCTCGACGATCCCCGGTGTGAAGGAGGACGTCGTCGAGATCGTTCTCAACCTCAAGCAGATCCGGCTGCGGTCCTTCGCGAACGAGCCTGTGACCCTGACGGTCGAGAAGACCGGTCCGGGGGACGTGACGGCCGCCGATATCCAGGTCACGAGCGAGGTGGAGATCGTCAACCCGGAAGCCAAGATCGCGACGCTCGAGCCCGAGGCATCGCTCTGGATGGAGCTCACGGTCGAGATCGGCCGCGGGTTCAGCTCGGGCGAGAAGAAGGAGGGCCTGCCGATCGGCGTGATCCCGATCGACGCGTTGTTCAGCCCGGTCCGCCGGGTGAACTTCAGCGTCGAGAACACCCGGGTCGGGCAGGTCACCGACTACGACCGGCTCATCCTCGAGGTGTGGACCGACGGCACGACCCCGCCGGACGAGGCGATCGCCCAGGGGTCGCAGATCCTCATCCAGCAGTTCTCACTGTTCACCGGGCTCACCCGATCGCAGGCGGCGCTCGCGCAACCGCAGCGAAGCGACGGCAACGCGCTGCCGTCGGTGATCGCCGACATGCCGATCGAGGATCTCGACCTGCCGCAGCGGGCGTTCAACTCGCTGAAGCGGCACGGCATCACGAAGGTCGGCCAGCTCCTCCAGACGCCCGATGACGAGCTCCTCCGGATGCGCAACTTCGGCAGGAAGTCGCTCGACGAGATCAAGGAGCGGCTCGCGGCCCGCGGGCTCATCGAGCCGCCTGAGCGCGGCCCCGAGGAGCTCATCGGCGGACCGGCCGAAGAGCTGACCATGGGCGAAGGTGAGGGCGAGGGCGTCGAAGCCGAGGCCGCTGAAGCCGAGGCCGAGCCCGAGTCCGAGACGGACGAGACCGGCGAGGACGAGATCATCGGTACGGGCGAGGAACGATGAGCGAGACGTGGCTTCGCCACGGCGAGCGAGTCCAGCCAGCCTTGAGCCTGTCTCCGCGGCGAAGCCGCGAGATCGATCAGGAGCGGTAAGTGCCGCACCAGGTCCACCAGCGGAAGTTCGGCCGCGAGACCGGGCATCGCAAGGCGATGCTGCGGAACCTGACGCTCGCCGTCCTCCGCTACGAGCGGGTCAAGACGACCGAGGCGAAGGCGAAAGAGGTCCGCCGGTTCGTCGACGGGATGATCGTGCTCGGGAAGGACGGCTCGCTCGCGGCGCGCCGCAAAGCGATCGGCTGGCTCCCGGAGCGCGAGATCGTCGAGAAGGTGTTCACCGACCTCGCCGAGCGTTTCCGGGACCGGCCGTCGGGCTTCACGCGCACGACGCGCCTCGCGCGCCGGGTGGGCGACAGCGCGCCGATGATGCTGCTCGAGCTCATGCCCGGTGTCGAGGAACAGAAGCCCGCGGCCGAAGCGCCCCGAGCGCGGCGCAGGCTCTCGCTTCCCGGCCGACGCCGCCGCGCCGCGGCGGGTGAGACGAACGAGGCGAAGCCGGCCGGTGAGGCCAAGGCGACCGAAGGCGCGCCGCCCGCGCGACGGCGTGCGCGCGCCAAGCCCGCCCGCGAGCAGGAGACGCCGTAGGGGAACGGAGCTTCCGGGCGCGCGTCGCCTACGACGGGACCGCGTATGCGGGCTTCCAGGTGCAGGCCGCGGCGCGAACGGTGCAGGGCGAGCTGGAGCGGGCGCTCGCGACGATCTGCGACGAGCCGGTGCGGATCGCCGGCGCGGGGCGGACCGACGCCGGGGTCCACGCCATCGGGCAGGTGATCAGCTTCCGGACAGCGAGCGCGCTGGACGGGGCGACGTTGGGGCGGGGGGTCAACGCCCTCCTTCCCGAGGACATCGCGGTCTCGGCCGTCGAAGCGTGCGGGAAGGACTTCCACGCGCGATTCTCGGCGACGGGACGGACATATGAATATCGGATCCGGACCGGACCGACCCGCGACCCGCTCGAGCGGTGGGCGTACCACCTACCGGCGGCGCTCGAGGTCGAGGCGATGCGCGCGGCCAGCGCGTGCCTCATCGGCCGGCACGATGTCTCGGCCTTCGCGAGCGGCCCCGGAGGCGAGCGGCACGTTCGCCGCGCCGACTGGTCGGCGGAGGGCGACCTCCTACGATTCGAGATCGAGGCCGACGCGTTCCTTCACGGCATGGCCCGGGCGATCGTCGGGACGCTGCTGTGGGTCGGACGGGGACGGATCGGCGTCGATCGGTTCGGCGAGATCGTGCGGTCGCGCGAGCGCTCGCAAGCCGGGCCGAACGCGCCGGCGCGTGGTCTGTGCCTGACCCGGGTCAGCTACGGGGAGGATCCTATCCGGCGGACAATGACGAGAGCGAGGGAAAGTCATTAAACAGCAACAGCAACAACGAACGAAGAGCGTGAAGGCGAGCGAGATCGAGCGGCACTGGCGCGTCGTCGACGCGGACGGCGCGACGCTCGGCCGGCTGGCGACGCAGGTCGCCGCGACGCTGCGCGGGAAGAACAAGCCGACGTTCACCCCGCACCTCGACACCGGCGATCCGGTCGTGATCGTCAACGCATCGCGCATCAAGGTCACCGGCAAGAAGCTCACCGACAAGCGCTACGTGCGGCACTCCGGTTACCCGGGCGGGCTGCGGGCCGAGACGCTCGAGCGGCTGCTGGCGCGCCGGCCCGAAGAGGTCATCCGCCGCGCCGTGCGGGGCATGCTTCCGCGCAACCGGCTGGGCGAGAAGATGGTCCGCAAGCTGTTCGTGTACGCCGGCCCTGACCACCCGCATCAGGCGCAGCGGCCCGAGAAGCTCGCGGTAATGGAGATGGACAGACGAGCGCCGAGCGGCTCCGCCGCGAGGAGCGAGTCCACCAGCCCTGACCGCGCCTCCTCGCCGAAGGCGAGCGATTGGAGAAGTGGATGAGAACGGCTCCGTACTTCCAGGGCACCGGGCGCCGCAAGACGAGCGTCGCGCGGGTGCGGCTCGTGCCGGGCGAGGGCACGGTCGTCGTGAACGGGCGCGCGCTCGAGGAATACTTCGGCCGCGACGGCTACGCGGAGGCTGCCCTGCTGCCGTTCGCCGTGACGAACACCGCGCGTCGCTTCAACGCGATGGTCAAGGTCGAGGGCGGGGGTGAGACCGGTCAGCTCGGCGCGCTCCGCCACGGGATCGCGCGGGCGCTGCTGCAGGTCGACCCCGAGCATCGCGGGAACCTGCGGAAGGCGGGCCTGCTGACCCGCGATCCGCGGGCGAAGGAGCGGAAGAAGCCCGGGTTGAAGCGGGCGCGCAAGGCGCCGCAGTTCACGAAGCGCTAGCGGGAGGCGCCTCCGGCCTCGTCACCGTCGGGCGGAGCGCACACTAGGGCGTCGATGAAGGTCGCGCAGGACCTCAACTACAAGGTCGCGCTCGCCTCCGGCGTCCGTGAGCTCAGGGCCGGTCGTCTTCGTGAGGCCGAGCAGCAGTTCCGTTACCTGTGCGACCACTTCCCGGCCGGCGATGGCGGCTACCGCGGCCTGGCGAAGGTGCTGCTCGAGCTCGACGATCGGCCGGCGGCGCTCGCGACGCTCCGCGACGGCGCGGCCAAGCTCGCCAAGGCCGGTCAGCGGACGGCCGCCATCGTCCTCCTGCGCGAGGCCGTCGCGCTCGATCCGCTCGACGCCGCGTCGCATCGACGCCTCGCGTCGGCCCACGCGCTCGCGGGCGAGACGGACGCGGCGGTGCGCGAGTACCTGCGCTACGCGAGGGCGGCCGACGACGCCCGCCAGCGCGAGGCCGCGCGCCGGGAGATCCGCTACGCCGTCGACACGCTCGGATCGCGCGCCGAGCTCGTCACGTTCGCCGCTCGGCTCGGCATCTCGATCCACGAGACGACATCCGCGGACGGGGCGCTCGAGCCGAGCGAGCCCGCCGATCCCGCCGCGGCGGAGCAGCGCGCCGCCGAATTCATCGCGACGAACGACCCACGCGCGGCGAGAGCGGCGCTCGCCGCGGCGCGCCACTTCATCGCCGAAGGCCGCACGAACGCCGCGTCCGACCTGCTGCTACAGCTCATCGCGTCCGGGCTCGCCGATCATCAGGCCCAGCGGCTGCTCGTCGAGGTCGTGAGCTCCATCGGGAAGCACGACGTCGCGCGGGAGAAGTGCGAGCTCCTCGCGGAGGCGCTGCGGCTGGATGGGCAAGTGGAGCTCGCGATGGAAGTCGAGCAGCTCGCCAGGGCGGTCTGAGTGGAGCGAGTCGGTGATCTGCTCCGCGAGCTGCTCGGTGGCCAGCCCTTCGGGTGGAACAACGTCCTCGACATCGCGCTCGTCTTCGTCTTCATCTACTACGTCCTGGTCCTGATCCGCGGTACCCGCGCCGTCCAGCTCCTCCTCGGGGTCCTCGTGCTGGTGGCGATCTACGGCGTGGCGATCGTGCTCCAGCTCTCGCTCACGAAGATCGTCCTCCAGGCGCTCCTGGCGATCGCCGTGGTGGCGATCCCGATCGTCTTCCAACCCGAGCTGCGGCGCGCGCTGGGCCAGCTGGGGCAGCTCGGCCCCCTGAACCGGTTGCTCGCGCCGAGCGACGAAGAGGAGGTCGACCGCATCGTCGAGGAGCTGACGCGATCGGCGCTCCTCATCAGCAACGCGCACAACGGCGCGCTGATCGTCGTCGAACGCGGGACCGGCTTGCAGGACTACAGCGAGACGGGCGTGCCGGTGAACGGCAAGCTCTCGGCCGAGCTCCTCGCCTCCATCTTCATGCTCCGCTCGCCGCTCCACGACGGCGCGGTGATCGTGCGCGGCGCGCAGATCCTGGCCGCCGCTTGCCTGCTTCCGCTCGACGAGACGGCGGAGCGCGTGACCCATCGCTACGGCATGCGGCACCGGGCGGCGCTCTCGATCAGCTCGCAGACCGACGCGATCGTGATCGTCGTCTCGGAGGAGACCCAGGCGATCTCGATCGCCAGCAGCGGCCGGATCATCGGCGGGCTCGACGAGGAGCGGCTGCGCCGGGTGCTCAGCTCGCTCCTCCGGAGCCGGATGCAGCCGCTGCCGTTCCGCACCAAGGCTTCGTAAGAATGAATGTGCGGGCGACGGCCGCGAGCGGTCGCGGCCAGCTGCGGCGCCGGTTCGATCTGCGGCGAGCGATCACGAACGATTTCCCGCTCAAGGCCGCGGCGCTCGCGATCGCCCTCATCGCCTGGTTCGCCGCGGCGCAGACCGTGCCGCGCGACGTCGTCGCACCGTACCCCGGACGCGTGCCCGTGGAGCGCCCCGACGTGCCTGCCGGCTACGTGCTGCGCGGGCAGCTCGGCGACGTCGCGGTGAAGCTCCGCGGGCCCGAGCCGGCCATCGCGAAGCTGGCCCAGCAGGACCTCCACGCGACGATCGACATCTCGGCCGTCGACGCCGCGCGCCAGGAGGTCCAGGACGTTCCGGTCCGGGTCACGGTGAGCGACCCGCAGCTCGCGGTCGTCCAGACCGAGCCGGCGACCATCCCGGTCCGGCTCGAGCGCTACGTCTCGCGGATGCTCGCGGTGCAGCTGCGCTTCGCGAACGACCCGCCGCGGGGATTCCAGCCGGGTGCCGCCACGCTCTCGTCGTCAGAGGTCAAGGTGAGCGGCCCCGAGAGCCTGGTCGGCGCCGTCGCGGCGGCGTTCGCGACGCTCCGCTTCGGGGACACGCCGGTCGACGTCTCGTCGACCGCACAGGCCGTCGCGGTGGACGCGGCGGGCGTCCCGGTGGACGGGGTCCAGGTCGAGCCGGCCGCGGTGCAGGTGACGGTTCCGGTGCTCTCGACCGCGAGCACGCGCACGGTGCCGGTGCTCTGGGCGATCCGCGGCACGGTCGCCCCGGGCTACTGGATCTCCCGCGTGACCACCGATCCGCAAGCGGTCACCGTGCGCGGCGATCAAGAGGCGCTCGGCAGGCTCGATCGGATCGAGACCGCGCCGGTCGACGTGAGCGGGCTGAGCGCGACGCGAACGTTTCGCGTCTCGCTCGTCCTGCCGGACGGCGTGAGCCTCCTGCAACCGAGCGAGGCCGTCGTCGGCGTGACGGTCGTGGCGGTCGCCGGCACGAGGCCGTTCCCGCTCGTCGCGATCCAAGTGACGGGACTCGCGGCGACGCTGGCCGCCGACACCGACCAGCGGACCGTCGACCTGGTCCTGGCCGGACCGGTGCCGGTCCTCGCCGCGCTGAGCCTCGACGCGGTGAGCGCGAGCGTCGACGCGAGCGGCAAGGGCGCCGGCACGTACGCCGTCGACGTCGCCGTTCGGGTCCCTCCCGGGGTGACCATCCAGTCCGTGCAGCCGGTCCGGGTGACCCTCACGATTAGGCAGAAATGAGGATGCGGAGGCGCCGGACCTGCCCAGCCATCCGGCCTCGTTGGTGACACGGCTCTTCGGCACCGACGGCGTGCGCGGCGTGGCGAACGCCGACCTGACGCCGGAGCTCGCACTACGCCTCGGACGCGCGGCCGGCCACGTGCTCGGGGGCGCCGGCCACTCGGTGATCATCGGCCGCGATACGCGCCGGTCCGGGCGGATGCTCGAGAGCGCCCTGGCGGCGGGCCTGTGCTCGGTCGGCATCGACGTGCGGCTCGCGGGCCACATCCCGACCCCGGGCCTGGCGTACCTCACGAGCTCCGAAGGCTTCGTCGCCGGAGCCGTCATCAGCGCATCGCACAATCCGGCTCCGGACAATGGGATCAAGTTCTTCGATGACCGTGGGCTGAAGCTGCCCGACGCGCTCGAGGATCGGATCGAGGCCGCGATGCGGGACGACGCCGCGCTGCCGCGCCCGACCGAGCGCGGCATCGGCCTCATCGGCGACGTTCGCGGGCTCGTCCGGAAATACGAGGACTTCCTCGTCGCCCATGCGCCGCCGCTCGCCGGCGTTCGGGTGGTGCTCGATTGCGCGAACGGTGCGACCTACCGCGTCGCGCCCACGGTCTTCGCCCGTGCCGGGGCCGAGGTGCTGACGCTGTTCGATACGCCAGACGGAGAGAACATCAACCTTGGGTGCGGTAGCACGCAGCCCGCGGCCTTGCAGCGGGCCGTGCGCGACCACGGTGCCGACGTGGGGTTCGCCTTCGACGGCGACGGCGATCGGGTGATCACGATCGATGGCGCGGGCGCGGCGCACGACGGCGACTTCGTGCTCGCCCTCGTCGCGCGCCACTTCGGTCGCGCCGGGAAGCTCGATCCGCCGGTCGTGGTCGGCACCGTGATGACCAACGGCGGGCTGGAGGCGACGCTCGCCCGCGACGGCATCTCGCTGCTCCGGACGCAGGTCGGCGACCGGTACGTCTGGGAGGGGCTCGAGCGCAGCGGCGCGCAGTTCGGCGGGGAGCCCTCGGGCCACGTGATCTTCCGCGAGCACGCGTCGACCGGCGACGGGATCTTCACGGCCCTCGAGGTGTTGCACCTCGCGCGCGCGGAGGGGCGGTCGGTGGTCGATCTCGCGGCCGAGATCGAGAGCTGGCCGCAGGTCACGAAGAACGTGCACGCCGCCAGGCGCGGCGAATGGCGCGAGGTCGGCCGCTTCTCCGAAGCCGTACGCGATGCGGAGGTGCGGCTCGGTGGAACCGGCCGGCTCGTGGTCCGAGCCTCGGGGACCGAGCCGGTGCTCCGCATCACGGTCGAAGCGCGGGACGATGCGCTCGCCCAACGGATCGCGGAGGAGCTCGCGACGACCGCGGCGGAAGCGTTGGCCTGATGTGCGGCATCGTCGGCTACGTCGGTCCGCGCGCGGCGCTGCCGCTGCTCATGAGCGGCCTCCGCCGGCTCGAATATCGCGGCTACGACTCCGCCGGTGTCGCGGTCGAACGGAACGGCGCGCTCGAGATCCGCCGCGCCGAGGGCAAGCTCGACAACCTCGCCACGATCGTCGCGGCCCGTCCCGCCGAGGGGACGACCGGCATCGGCCACACCCGATGGGCCACCCACGGCCGCCCGACCGAGGTGAACGCGCATCCGCATGTCGACTGCGGTGGCACGACCGCCGTCATCCACAACGGCATCATCGAGAATTTCGAGGATCTGAAGGCCCCGCTCGTCGCGGCCGGCCACGTGTTCGTATCGGAGACCGACACCGAGGTAGTCGTGCACCTCCTCGAGGACGAGCTCGCGGCGGGCCATGCGCTCGAGGAGGCCGCGCTGACGGTCCTGCCCCGGCTCGAGGGCGCGGCGGCGCTCGCGTTCATCTCGTCCCGCGACCCGGAGACGATCGTCGCGGCTCGGATCAGCAACGCGGGCGGGGTCATCGTCGGTCACGGACATGGGGAGAATTTCGTCGCGTCCGACATGACCGCCCTGCTCGAGCATACGAAGGAGATGAGCTTTCTGGAGGCCGGGGACCTGGTGGTCGTCACCGCGGACGCTGTCCGGTTCCGGCGGCTGGATGGATCGGCCGTCGATCGTCCGGCGCGCACCATCGCGCTCGACGCCATCGCCGCGGCGAAGTCCGGCTACAAGCACTTCATGCTCAAGGAGATCCACGAACAGCCGCGGGCGATCTCCGACACGCTGCTCGGGCGGGTCGACCGAACGACCGGCTCCGTGGTGTTCGATCAGGACCTCAAGCTCGACGACGCGTACGTACGGCGGCTGCCGCGGATCACGTTCGTCGCGTGCGGGACCGCCTACCACGCCGCGCTGGTCGGTAAGTACCTGATCGAGCGGCTCGCGCGGATCCCGTGCGACGTGGAGATCGCGAGCGAGTACCGGTACCGGCAGCCGGTCGTCACCGAGGGCCAGCTCGTCGTGGCGGTGACGCAGTCGGGTGAGACCGTCGACACGCTCGCGGCGATGGAGGAGGCGCGGTCCCGAGGGGCGAGGGTGCTCGCGCTCGTCAATGTCGTGGGGAGCGAGGCGAGCCGCCGCGCCGACGACGTCATCTACCTGCACACCGGACCCGAGATCGCCGTCGCGTCAACGAAGGCGTACACCGCGATGCTGGTCGATCTCTACCTCTTCGCGATCTTCCTCGGGCAGCGGCGCGGCGTCGTCGATGCCGAGCGCTCCAGGGCGCTGCTCGCGGAGGCCTACCACCTTCCGACGCTGATGGATGCGGTCCTGCGTGAGGAGGCGAAGGTGAAGGTGCTCGCGTATCGCTATCACAACGCCTCGAACTTCCTCCAGCTCGGCCGGGGCGTGAACTACCCGACGGCGCTCGAGGGCGCGCTGAAGCTACGCGAGCTCTCGTACATCCCGAGCGAGGGCACCGCCGCGGGCGAGATGAAGCACGGGACCAACGCGCTCATCGACGAGCACCTCCCGGTCGTCGGCATCGCGCTGCGTGACTCGACGTACAAGAAGATGCTGTCGAATCTCCAGGAGGTACGCGCCCGCGCGGGCGTCGTCATCGCGGTCGCCCATGACGGCGATGAGGAGATCGAGGCGCACGCCGACGCCGTGATCCGCATCCCGGCGACGAACGAGCTCCTGTCACCCGCTCTCGCGGTCGTGCCGCTGCAGCTCCTCGCCTACCACATCTCGGATCGCCGCGGGAACGACGTCGATCAGCCGCGCAACCTCGCCAAGGCCGTCACGGTCGAATGAAAGCGAGCGAGGCCCGGCTCCGCCGGGCGGAGCGAGCCCCACCCGCCGGGGCGCGTCTCCCGGCGCAGCCGGAGATTGACCAGGAATGACCGAATGAGCGGGGTCAACGAGGTCGGTATCGACATCATCGAGACCGGTCGGATCCGAGGCGTGCTCGAGCGTCACGACGAGCGGTTCCTGACCCGCGTGTACACGGAGTGGGAGCGCAGGTACTGCCGGCGGAACGTCCTCCACCTCGCCGGCCGCTGGGCGGCGAAGGAGGCGGTCTCGAAGGTCCTCGGGCTCGGCATCCGGGGAGTGGGCTGGCGCGAGATCGAGATCCGGCGGACCCCGCTCGGCCAGCCGATCGTCACGCTCCACGGCCGGGCCGAGGAGCGCCGGCGGGCGCTCGGGCTCACGACGCCGCTCGCGGTGAGCATCTCGCACATCCGTGACCTCGCTGTCGCGGTCGCGGTCGGCATCCGCTCGGAGGCGGCCTCCTGAGCGCGACGAAGGACGTCGCCGCCGCGCCGCTCGATGCGCGAGCGGTCCGCGCGGTCCTGAAGCCGCTGCCGCCGCATGCCGGGAAGGAACAGCGGGGCCGAGTGCTGGTCGTCGGCGGCTCGCCTCGGTATCCTGGCGCGCTGCTGCTCGCGGCGCGCGCCGCCGCCCGGTGCGGTGCGGGCGTCGTGACGATCGCGACCGCGCGATCGATCGCCGACGGTCTCGCCGGAGCCGACCCCAATCTCACGTTCTTTCCGCTTGCCGAAGCGCAGCCCGGCGTCGTCGCCACCGCGGCCGCGGCGCAGCTCACGCCGCTGCTCGGCGAACGGACCCGCGCGCTCCTCCTCGGTCCGGGGCTCGCGCACGCCCCAGGTACAGATGACTTCGTGGCCGCGGTCCTGCGGAACACGAAGGGGATGGCGACCGTCATCGATGCGGACGGCTTGAACGCGCTCGCCCGGACCGAGGGCTGGACCGGTCTCCTTCCCGCGCGCTGCGTGCTGACGCCGCACGACGGCGAGGCCGCGCGGCTCGCGGGGCGGGTCGTCCCGGCCGGCCCGGGCCGGATCGGCTTCGCCGAGCGGCACGCGCGGGAATGGCATGCGGTCGTCGCGCTCAAGGGACCGGCGACGGTGGTGACCGACGGCCGGCGGACGTTCCTCCACGACCTCCCGAATCCGACGCTCGGCGTCGGGGGTTCGGGGGACGCGCTCGGCGGCGCGATCGCGGCGTTCCTCGCGCGCGGTCTGACGCCCCTCGGAGCGGCCTGCGGTGGGGTCTGGGCCCACGGCCGGGCGGGTGCCCTGCTCAACGCCGAGATCGGCGAATCGGGGGCGCTCGCGACCGACATCGTCGACGCGCTTCCGCGCGCGCTGCGCGAGATCCTCTCGTGACGGCGCTCGCGCGCCCGGCGGCGGCCTCGGTCCTCCGTACGACGGTGGCCGATGTGGACCTCGGCGCGATCGCGGCCAACACCCGGGCGCTTCGCGAGCGCGCAGGCGTCGCGCTGATCGCGGTCGTCAAGGCAGATGCCTATGGCCATGGCGCCGAGGCAGTCGCGGACGCGGCGATCGACGCCGGCGCGGCGATGCTCGCGGTCGCCACCGTGGAGGAGGCGATCGTGCTCCGCCGCGCGCGACCGGACGACGAGCTATTGGTCCTCCTCGGCGCGCAGGGCCAGGCCGAGGTCGACGCCGCGATCCACGCTCGGTGCGCCGTCGCCGTCTGGAGCCCGGACGCCGCCTCCGCGATCGCATCTGCCGCGCGGGCCGCTCGGACCACGGCGGTCGCGCACTTCAAGGTCGACACCGGGCTCACCCGGCTGGGCGCGCCGTTCGACGAGGCGGTGGCTCGGTATCGCGCGATCGCCGCGCTCGACGGGCTCTCGGTCGAGGGAGCGTTCACGCACCTCGCCCGTGCTGACGAGCCGGACCTGGAGAGCGCGATCGAGCAGCTCGATCGGTTCGACGCGTTCCTCGACGCCCTGCCGGAGCTGCCCCGCTGGATCCACGCGAGCGCGAGCGCCGGCGTCGCCGCGCTGCCGACCCGCCGGCGGATGACCGCCGTGCGGCCCGGGCTCGCCCTGTACGGCCTGAGCCCGGCCCCTCATCTGTCGGCCGGGCTCGCGCTCGAGCCGGCCCTGGGCTGGCGCTCGCGCGTGCATCGCGTCGCGAACGTCCGGCGCGGGACCGGCGTCTCGTACGGGCACGAGTACCGGATGCCGCGCGACGGGCGCATCGCGACCGTGCCGGTCGGCTATGGCGACGGGCTGCCGCGCGTCGCCGCACGCTCCGCCCGGTTGCTCGTGGAGGGCACGGCGCTCGGCATCGCCGGACGGGTGGCGATGGATCACGTGATGCTCGACATCAGCGACCTGCCCACGGTGCGCGAGGGTGACGAGGTCGTGGTCATCGGCCGCCAGGGCGGGGCCTCCCTCACGGCTGACGACCTCGCGCGGGCATGCGGCACCATCAGCTACGAGATCGTGACCGGCATCCGAGCGCGGGTCCCGCGCCGCTACCTCCGCGAGGGTCGCCTGGTCGGGCTGAAGACGCTCGCCGACGGCTACGTCGCGTGCTGAACCGGCTCGTCCTGGCGCTCGTCGCGGTTCTGGTCATGTCGTCGTGCGCGGTGACGCCCAACGGGCCGCCCTCGACGAGCCCGGGCGGGGTCGGGCCCGGCCCGTCGTCATCGCCCGTCTCGAACGGGGACATGACCGCGCGCCTCCTGGCGAAGCCGCTGCCGGCCGCGGACCTGTTCGACCTCACGCGCCGCTTGCGCGGCCGCGACGGCACGCCGCCCGAGGCGTTCGTCGCGGTGCGCGACAGCGCGCCGAGCGAGTTCGTCGGTGCGCAGCAGCCCTTCTGGACGTACGACTTCGATTCGAAGAAGAACGTCCGCGTCACGGCGACGCTCCGCGTCATCACCGATCACGCGAAGTGGTGGGTCGCCAACGACGTGGGGGTCGACGCGCAGGCGCTCCAGTCGACCGCGAACCTCTTCGACGCGAAGATCTATCCCACGAACCGCTCGGTCTACGGCTCCGAGTGGTCGCCCGGCATCGACGCTGACCCGCGGATCGACATCCTCGTGGCCCGCATCCCCGGGCGGGCCGCGGGCTACTACTCCTCGTCCGACGAGTACCCGCTCTGGGTCAACGAGTTCTCGGCCCAGCGCGAGATGATCTACATCAACTCGATGGCCGCGCGTTTCGGGTCGGACAGCCTCAACGCGACGCTCGCGCACGAGTTCTGCCACATGGAGCAGTTCAACAAGCGCGTGCGGTCCATCGTCTGGTTCAACGAGGGCCAGGCCCAGCTCTGCGAGCGGCTGAACAACTTCGGCACGGGGTTCGAACAGAACTTCCTGCGCCAGCCCGACACGCAGCTCGACGACTGGCCGGAGCTGGACGACACGGCGATCCTCCACTACGGCGGCGCGTTCCTGTTCCTCGAGTGGCTCCGGCAGCATGCCGGCGGGGAGGAGCTCATCAACGCATTCATGGCGAAGGGGATCGACACGCCCGACGACCTCGACACGGTGCTGCGGGCCCGCGGCCAGCGGGGGCTGGAGGAGCAGTTCGCCGACTTCGTCGCGGCGAACGCGCTCATCGGCGCGGGACCCGAGGACCGCTACGCCTACAAGGGTCTGCGCGTCTCGAGCCCCGCGACCGCGACGGCCCAGGATCGGCTCGGCACGAGCGGCGAGCTGCGCGCGACCGTGCACGAGTACGCGGCGCGATACATCGCCCTCCCGCAGTCGCCGGTCCACCTGCGGTTCTCGGGTGCGACGAGCAGCCGGCTGATCCCGGCCGATCCCCACTCCGGCCGCTCGTTCTGGTGGTCCGATCGGGCGGACGGCCTGGACGCGACGCTCACGCGGGGCATCGATCTGCGTTCGGCGACGAAGGCGACGCTGTCGTTCTGGAGCTGGTACGAGGTGGAGAAGGACTTCGACTACGGGTACGTCGCCGTGTCGACGGACGGCGGGAAGCGCTGGGCCACGCTCAAGAGCGACGCGACGACCACCGAGGATCCCAACGGCAACAACCTGGGCAACGGCTTCACCGGCACGTCCGGCGGGCCGAAGCCGTCCTGGGTCCGCCAGTCGGCGGACCTCACCCCCTACGCCGGGCAGCAGATCCAGCTTCGGTTCGAGTACGTGACCGACGGTGCCCTGAACATGAACGGGATCGCCATCGACGACCTGACGATCCCCGAGATCGGCTACAGCGACGACGCCGAGGCGGACAACGACTGGAACGCGAACGGGTTCGTCCGCTCGACCAACATCGTCCGCCAGCGCTTCGTCGTGCAGGTCATCCGCTTCGGCGCCACTCCGACGGTCGAGCGGCACGTCGTCGACGATGGGACGCTCGAGCTCGACGTCGACGGCTCGACCGACCGCAAGCCCCCGCTCCTCGCGGTGACCGGCTTTGCGCCGCGTACCACCGAGCTCGTGCCGTTCACGGTATCCGCCGAGAAGCGGTGATCGCAGCCGTGAGCGGACGCGGCCGGAGGCCGCGGTGATGAAGGTAAGGACGGCCGTTGTCGTCGCCGGCGGCCTGGGGACGCGCTTCTTGCCATTCAGCCGGACGGTGCCGAAGGAGCTGCTCCCGCTCGTCGACACGCCGGTGATCGACCTCGTGGTGAGCGAGTGCGCCCAGAGCGGCATCGAGCGGGTCGTCCTCGTGACCGCGCCCGGGAAGGAGGCGCTGCTCAGCTACTTCCGTCCCAGCGCGCGCCTCGAGGAGCGCCTTCGCCACGAGTCGCGCGACGCCGAGCTTGCCGCACTGGTGCGGAGCGAGGGCCTGGCCGAGATCCAGGTCGCCGTCCAGAGCGAGGCCAAGGGGAACGGACACGCGGTGCTCGTCGCCCGCGAGGCGGTCGGAAACGAGCCGTTCGCCATGCTCTGGGGCGACGACATCATCGTCGGGCACGATCCGGGGCTCGCTCAGCTCCTCGCCGCGCGTGAGCGACTAGGCGGCAGTGTCGGGGGCGCCGCGCGCATCGATCGGCGCCTCGCGCCCCGGTATGGCATGTTCGCCGGCCGGGAGGAGCGCGGGGCCTTCCGCGTGACCGGGCTCATCGAAAAGCCCAGCCCGGAGGAGGCGCCCAGCGACCTCGCCTCCGTCCACGGCTACGTCCTCGAGCCGGAGATCTTCGCGATCCTCGAGCGTCTGCCTCCGGGCCGGGCGGGCGAGGTCTGGCTCGCCGACGCGGTGAACGTCCTGGCGGGCCGGGAGCCCGTCTGGGCGGTCGAGCTCCGGGGCCGCCGGTACGACACAGGGGACCGGAGCGGCTACGTGGAGGCCTTCGTCGACCACGCGCTCGGTCGGAACGACGTCGGCCCGGCCCTCCGGGCCCACCTCGAGCGGGCCGGCTGGCGTCCGCCGCAAGGCTGACCGCCCCGGACGGGCCTCTCCGGCGCCCGCTGCCACCGCGAACGGTGGCGGGCGGGCCTCTGGTAGCATCCCGCCGTCCCATTTTTCGTACAGCGTGGCTTCGCGTTGCCCATCGCGGGGGGAGCGGGGAGGGACAGGATCTCGAGTATCGGCGCGCTCGACCGACTGCTTCGCGTCGCATCGCTCGCATCACTCGCGTTCGTCCTCACGATGGCCAGCTGGGCGCTCGCCGCGCCGCCGGCACCGGCCGCCGTCTCGGACGCCCTGCCTCCGGTCGCCCTCTCGGAGGCCGGTCGGGCCGTCCCGATCGCCCGCTCGCGGCCGGAGCTCGTCCCGACGCCGGTCGGCCAGGTCACCCTGGTGATCGATGGCCACCCGGTCACCGTCGACGCGAGCTCCGGCGAGACCGTCGCCGATCTCCTCGCCACCTCGGGCATCATCCTCGGCCCGGCGGACCGATTGTCGCTGCCTGCCGCCACCCGCCTCCTCGCGGGGATGCGGGTCGCGCTCGACCGAGGCCTCCCCGTCACGCTGGTGGACGGCGGGCGAAGCATCGCGATGCGCGCCCGGCCGGGCACGGTCGCCGATTTCCTCGCCGCGAGCGGGATCTCGGTCTCGGCGCAGGACGTCATGGAGACCCTCCCGGACACCGCCATCACGCCTGATGCGGTGGTCCGCATCGACCGGATCGCCGATACGCAGGTCGTCGAGACCGCGGCGGTCCCGCACGGCGTCAGCTACATCGAGGACACGACCCAGGAGATCGGCTGGCAGCGGCTCGAGACGCCCGGCGCCGACGGTCAGGCGAGGCTGACCTTCCTCGTCCGCGTGGTCAACGGCATAGAGATCGAACGGGCGCTCGTCTCATCCGAGCAGGTCGTCGCTCCGGTGGCGGAGGTCCGACGCATCGGCGCGCGGCCCCGGCCGGCTCCGGCGGCGCCGGGTGACATCGAGGCGATCATTCGAGCGGCGGCCGCCAAGTACGGGGTCGACCCGCAGCAGCTCCTCCGGGTCGCGTGGTGCGAGAGCCGGTACAACCCGAACGCGTACAACTCGGCCCTCGGCGCATCCGGCCTCTTCCAGTTCATCCCCGGCACCTGGGCCGCCAACAGCGCACGCGCCGGCTACGGCGGTGCGAGCGTCTTCGACCCGGTGGCGAACGCCAACGTCGCGGCCTGGATGTTCGCGCACGGTCAGTCCGGCCAGTGGGTCTGCAAGTAGGCTGACCGCCGCGCGGTCCTGGACCGCGCTCCGTACGCTTCGGCCGTGGATCTCGCCGACCCGAGGGAGCTACGCGCGCTCCTCGCGCGACACGGGATCCGGGCGGCAAGGACCATCGGTCAGCACTTCCTCGTCGATCGCGCCGCCCTCGAGACGATCGTCGCCGCGGCCGAGATCGACCCCGGCGATGACGTGCTCGAGATCGGCCCGGGCCCGGGCGTGCTCACCGTCGAGCTTGCCTCTCGCGCACGCTCCGTCACCGCGGTGGAGCTCGACGAGCGCATGCTGGCCGTCCTTCGCGAGACGGTCGGCGGCCGCGCCAACGTGCGGGTCGTACGCGCCGACGCCCTCGCGGTGGATCTCTTCTTGATCGGTGCGCGACCGCCCAGCCGCGTCGTCGCCAACCTTCCGTACCAGATCACCTCGCCGCTGCTCATCCGCCTGCTCGCGGACCCGCGCCGGCCCCAGCTGATGATCGTCCTCGTGCAGGCGGAGGTCGCCCGCCGGATCGTTGCGGGTCCGAAAGACCGAAGGGAGCGCGGCTTCCTCTCGGTGCTCTGCCAGTCCTTCGCCGAGGTCCGCATCGTGCGACATGTCCCGGCGCGCGCCTTCCGACCGCCGCCAAGGGTCGATTCGGCGATCGTCGCGCTCCGGACGCGCCCGGAACCCGCGTTCTGGCCGCTCGAGCAGCGCCGATTCCTCGATCTCGTCAGTGACGCCTTCCGCCATCGGCGCAAGCAGCTCCGCAGCGCGCTCGGCCACGAGGCCGGCCTCGACCGCGACCGCGCCGGAGCCGCGTTGGCGGCCGCCGGGATCGCGCCGTCCCGGCGCCCGGAGGAGCTCGAGCTGGACGAGTGGGTCGCCCTCGCGCGGGCCCTGCAGTGAGTCGGTTAGTCGTGCTGGCCGCGCCGGCCAAGGTGAACCTCACGCTCGAGATCGTCGGTCGCCGGCCGGACGGGTACCACGAGCTGCGGAGCGTCTTCGCCACACTGGACCTCTGCGATCGCGTCCGGGTGGGGGGCGCGAAGCGGCTCGACGTGCGGCTGCATCCCGATCCCGCCGCTCCGGCGGGTACGGAGCTCGCGGAGCGCGCGGTCCGGCTCCTGGCGGCGCGGGTCGACCGGCCGCCGTGGACCCACGTGCGGGTCGCGAAGCGGATCCCCGTCGCGGCGGGGCTGGGCGGCGGGTCCAGCGACGCCGCCACCACGCTGCGCGCGCTCGCCCGGCTGTGGCGTCTCGACGTCGACCTGATGGGCCTCGCCGCCGAGCTCGGATCTGATGTCCCGTTCTTTTGCGCCGCGACGCCGTTCGCCCTCGTCGAGGGCCGCGGCGAGCGCGTCACGCCGATGTCCGCGCCCGCCGATCCGCTCTGGATCGTGCTGGTGCGCGTGCGAGCGCGCGTTCCGACCGCGGCCGTTTACGCGGCGCTGCGGCCGGATGAGTTCGGTCATGGTGACGCGAGCGCGTCGTTGGCGGAGGCGTTCGGCGCCGGCCGTGTCGATCCCGCAACGGTGCGGACATTCGTGCGTAACGACCTCACGGATGCGGCCGCGCGCGTCTGCCGCGAGATCGCGGAGACCCGCGCGACCGCGGGATGGAAGGGCGTGACCCTGACGCTATCGGGAAGCGGGCCGTCCCTCTTCGCGATCGCCGACGATCGCCGAGACGCCCTGCGGGTGGCCCGCATTCTGCGCGGCAATGGCCTCGATGCCCGGGCGCGGCGCCTCGAATGGCCACAGGGTTGAGGGAAGCGAGCGAGCGCTCTCCTCTTACGCTCGGCCGATGGATGACAAGGGTGACATGACCGTCCGCCAGGCCGGTCGCAAGGGCGGAAAGAACACGGCCACCAAGCACGGGCCCGACTTCTACCGCGAGATCGGCCGCCGGGGCGGACAGGCCCGGAAGCGCCAGCTCGGCCAGGGCGGTTACGCCGATCTCGGCCGTAAGGGCGGCGAGGCCCGGAAGGGCCAGCTCGGCAGCGAGGGCTACTCGCAGCTCGGGCGCAAGGGCGGCGAGGCCCGGAAGGGCCAGCTCGGCAGCGAGGGCTACGCGCAGCTCGGCCGCAAGGGCGGCCGTCGGGTGGCGGAGCTCATCAAACGCGGCAAGCGTCCTGAGGGATCGAACGGCGCGTCGGCGGCGTAAGGGCGCGGGCGGCAGAGCGAGGGACCGCCCGGTCCAGTGAGATGCGGCCACCTAGACTTGCGCCATGTCCTGCATCCGCGCCGAGCGCCGATGGGGCGTGGCCAAGTGGTAAGGCAGCGGACTTTGGATCCGCTATCCCAGGTTCGAATCCTGGCGCCCCAGCCCGCCCGCTGATCCACCCGCCCCGAGCGTGAGCGCACCGCACCTCGCGTTCGTCCTCGCCGCCGGGCTCGGCACGCGCATGCGCTCCCGCACCCCGAAGGTCCTGCATCCCTGCGCGGGGCGCCCGCTCCTGGCCTGGGCCCTCGAGACCTCCGCAGCGGCCGGGGCGCGGGCGATCGTCGTCCTCTCCCCTGAGAGCGAGGCGGCGCGGGACATCCTGCCGGCGGGCACGCCGGTCGCCATCCAGCGGCCGATGCGCGGGACCGGCGACGCGGTACGTGTGGCGTGCGAGGCGACCGACGAGCGCGATGGCGACGTGTACGTGGTGTACGCGGACACGCCGGCGCTGCGTCCGGAGACGCTGACCCGCCTCCGCGAGCTGCGTCACGAACGCGACGCCGCGCTCGCGATCCTCTCCGCGGAGTGCGGCACCGACAACGCGTACGGTCGTGTCGTCCGCGACGAGCGGGGCGACGTTCACCGGATCGTCGAGATGCGCTTCGCGACCCCGGCGGAGCGCGCGCTCCCCGAATCGAACCTGGGCGCATACGCGATCGACCTCGGCTGGCTCCGCGGCGCGATCGGCAAGCTCGCCCCGAACGAGACCGGAGAGCTGTTCCTCACGGACCTCGTCGCGATCGCGATCGCGGAGGGTCGCCGGGTCGCCGCGCACCGCACGTCGGATCCCGAGGAGGGGGTCGGCGTGAACACGCGGGTCGAGCTCGCGGCCGCCGAGGCGGTCCTCCGACGGCGGATCCGCGAGCGACACATGCTCGCGGGGGTGACGTTCCGCGATCCCGAGTCGACCGCGGTCGATGCGGACGTCACGGTCGATCCGGACAGCGTGATCGAGCGCGGCTGCATCCTGGAAGGGCGGACCGCGATCGGCGCGGACTGCCGCATCGGGCCGTACACGATCCTCCGCGACTCGACCCTGGGCGACCGGTGCCGGGTCGAGGCGTCGGTGCTCGAGGGAGCGACGCTCGAGGACGACGTGCGCGTCGGGCCGTATTCGCACCTCCGGCCCGGCGCGTACCTCGAGCGCGGCGTCGAGCTCGGCAACTTCGGTGAAGTGAAGAACGCGCGCCTCGGCGCGAAGACGAAGATGCACCATTTCAGCTACGTCGGCGACGCGGACCTCGGCGAGCGCGTGAACATCGGCGCCGGCACGATCACCCTGAACTACGACGGGGCCCGCAAACACCGCACGACGATCGGGAACGATGCGTTCATCGGCTCGGACACCCTGCTCCGTGCCCCGGTGAGCGTCGGCGAGGGGGCCGCGACCGGTGCGGGCGCGGTGGTGACCAAGGACGTCGCGCCGGGAATGCTCGCGGTCGGGATGCCCGCCCGAGCGATCAAGAAGCGCGACCGGAAGCCATAGCCATGGAGCCGGCCGCCTGGCAGCTCCTGCTGCTCGAGCTCGTGCTCGTCCTGGGACTCGCGGTCCTATCCATGAGCGAGAGCGCGCTGCACTCCATCCGCCGCCCGCAGCTCCTCGAGGAGCTCGTCGCGCGGGGCCACCGCGGCCGCCGGGCCGGCCGGATGGGGGAGCGTCGGGTGCGCTACCTCGCGGCGATCCAGGTCGTCGAGTTCTTCGTCATCTTCGCCTTCGCCGGCATCGCCGCGGCGTTCATCGCGCCTCGCCTGTCGGACTTCCTCCGCTTCTTCTTCGGCATCGCCGCCGTGTTCAGCGACGCCAGCGCGGTCGTCGTGACGGTCGCCGCGCTCTCGCTGGTGGCGGTGCTGTTCGGGTTGTTCGTCCCGCGTGCGATCGGCGCGCGCCATGCCCAGTCCGTCCTGCTCGGCGTGGCCCTCCCGCTCGACTTCATCAGCTGGCTGACCCGCCCGCTCGTCGCGGTGCTCTTCTTCCTCACGCGGATCGTGACCGCGCCGTTCGGCGCGAACCCGCAGGAGGGGACGATGATCAGCGAGGAGGACATCAAGGCGCTCATCGAGACCGGTGAGGAGCAGGGCGTGCTGGCGGAAGAGGAGCGCGAGATGATCCACTCGGTCTTCGCGCTCGGCGAGAAGCGGGTGCACGAGGTCATGGTGCCGCGGACCGACATCGTCGCGATGGACGTGAACACGCCGTCCGACGCCGTGCTCGAGATCGTGGTCAGCGCCGGCCACTCCCGGATCCCGGTGTACGAGGGCTCGGCCGACCAGATCATCGGCGTGCTCTACGTGAAGGATCTCTTCCGGCGGCTCGCGCGTGGCGAGAAGGACCTGACCCTCCGGCCGTTCCTGCGGCCCGCCCAGTTCGTGCCGGAGACGAAGAAGGTCGACGAGCTGCTACGCGAGATGCAGCGCGACAAGGTGCACATCGCGATCGTGGTCGACGAGTACGGCGGCACCGCTGGTCTGGTCACCATCGAGGACCTGGTGGAGGAGATCGTCGGGGAGATCCGAGACGAGTACGACGTCGAACAGGAGCTCGTGCTCCCAGTCTCCGACCGCGAGGCGCTGATGGACGCGCGGGTCCCGTTCGACGACGTGAAGGAGACCTTCGGGCTCGACGGGCTCGAGCCGTCGGAGGACTACGACACGCTCGGCGGGTTCATCACCCATGCGCTCGGGCGCTTCCCGAAGGCCGGCGAGACGGTCGAGCGCGAGGGCGTTCGGTTCACCGTCGAGAGCGTCGAGGGGCGCCGGATCCGGCGCGTCCGGGTGACGCGCGATGCGCCGTCCGAGGAGCGCGTGTGACGCTGTCGCCCGGCGACGAGGATCTCATCCGCGTCGCCTCGCTCGCCCGAGCGCGGGCGTACGCGCCCTACTCCGGCTACAGGGTCGGAGCCGCCATCCGGACGAAGCGCAACAAGATCCACTCCGGCGCCAACGTCGAGAACGTCTCCTACGGGCTCACGATCTGCGCCGAGCGCGTCGCCGCGTTCGTCGCGGTCAACGCGGGCGAGACGAAGGACTGGGATGCGATCGCGATCGTCGTCGACGGCGATCGCGTGCCGTCGCCGTGCGGCGCGTGCCGTCAGGTGCTCGCGGAGTTCTCACCCGGGATGCGCGTCGTGCTCGCGACGACCGGTGGCCTGCGGAGCGCGACGACGCTCGCTGACCTGCTGCCCGATCCCTTCCTGCCAGCCGACTTGACGGCCCGGACGCCGAGGGCCGGATCGGCCGGTGGCGTCGACGGAGGTGGGGACCGGGGCTGAGAAATCCGGCGTCGTCGAGGAGCCGCCGACCGGGGTCCGCTGAGCTCAGCCGCGCTCGAGCGCTTCGAGCGCCCCGCCCACGACAATGGTCGCCCCGCTCGCGAGGCGCCGATCGCCGGCGGCGCCGATGATCGCCTCCGCGACGGCCGTTGGGGTGATCGCCGCGCCCGCTCGGGTCGCGGCGAGGCCGGGCGAGGCCCGCTCCAGGAGGCGGGCGGTGATCGTCCCTTCGACCAGGTCGCCCGTCACGACGAGGAGCCGCACCCCATGGATGCCGAGGTCGGCGACGCGCGCGCGCAACGCCTCCTCACCGGCGTGCTTGCTCCGGGCGATCGGCTCGTACGCGGGCAGCTGCCGCACCGGGCCGTAGCGATGTGCCCAGTGGCTGGTCACGTAGATGATCGTCGCCGGGGGATGGAGGAGCGGCAGCAGGCCGTCGACCACGGCGAGCTGCGCGTCGCGATTGATCCGCATCGGGTAGTCGGGGTCCTGCGCGAGGATCTCGCGCTCCAGCCCGCCGGAAGCGTTCAGGACGATCAGGTCGAGGGCGTCCGTCCACGCGGTCAGCTCCTCCTGGAGCCGCGCGACGTCCTCCGCGACGGTGATGTCAGCGCGAATGGCGACGGCGCGGACGCCCG
>DASWCU010000156.1:0-6982 GCA_036389935.1 Candidatus Limnocylindria bacterium | reverse complement strand
CGAGCACGACGACGCGGTCCGCTACAGCTACGACGGCGCGACCCGGAGCTACGCGCGATCCCAGTACGACCCGCGGGTCGGCGGCTACGTCCGCGAGGTCGACGCCTTCTACAAGGTGCCGATCGCGGCGCGGAACATCGTGATCGTGTACACGGACGTCGTGCTCACCGCGATCGTCGAGGACTCGCTCGGCTCGCTCGGCGTGAACATGCGGACCGTCGGCACCGGCGCGGTCTCGATCTTCCGCGACGGCCGGCGCCAGGACGGGACCTGGAGCCGCGCGACGATCTTCGACCCGTGGACCTTCACCAGCCCGTACGGCGAGCGGATCCTGCTCTCACCCGGCCAGACGTGGGTGCACATGATCCCGGCCACGTGGAGCGTGCCGAGCGGGCCGTAGACCCGGCTCAGTCGATCAGCGGATCAGGTTCGCCCTCGACAGCTCGGCCTGCGCCCACGCGACGAGCCGTTCGCAACGTTTGATGCCATCCGCCGCCTCCTTCGGACTGACGGCTCGCGCCTCGTACTCGACGAGGTTCTTCATCGCCAAGAGGCCGCGCAGCTGTTGCACTTTCGCCTTCCCCTCGGTCGACGTGCCGACGATGTCGTCGAGCAGATCGGCAGCGCGCTGATGGTCAGGATCCATCGAGCGTTGCCCGCGAAGGGCGACCGTGACGGCGTCACTTGCGCTGATCGCCGCGTGGACCGCGCAGAGGAGCGCCGCGTCGGCCCGATCCGCCGACGCGGCCGTGCGCGCGGCCGCGCAGAACTCCCGGGCCTTTCGAAGGTACATCGGCGCTCGGTCCCGAGCGGTGAGCGCGACCTTGATCTTCGGCACGGTCAGCGGCGACCGACGAGCAGCACGCCCTCGCGCGTGACCCGAAGCCAGAATTCCCGACCGGCGCGGCGTGGCCGAGTCAACTGCGAGAGCGGGTCGGCAGCCATGACGACGTTCAGTCGACGACCGAAGCGCCGCCTGACGTCCCGCGAGAGCTCGCCGATCTGGGCGTCGAGAGCGTCGCCTACCCCCGAAGACAGGAGGAGGGCGAGATCGACGTCGCTGCGGCTCTCCAGCTCATCGCGAGCGGCGCTCCCGTACAAGTACGCGCGGCGAACGTCTGGGATGCGCCGAGGGATCTCCCGCTGGAGGAACTCGGCGAGCTCGCCTGCGGCCCGCGCTTCGGCCTCGAACAGCGACCGAAGCTCTCCGTACAGGCGATGCCCGCGAGTGAGCTCGACCATGTCCGCCCGTCCGAAACGCCGGCGGGTCAAGACCCCTTGGTCCGCCATAGAGGCGAGGACTCGGGCTGCAGTCGGATGCGACACGCCGGCGCGCCGTCCGATCTCGCGGACCGTCGCCGGGAACGCCTCGGGCAGACCGTGAAGCGCCCGCAGCACCCGGATGTGGCTCCGGCTCGCGAACAGCTCGTCGAGGCGGAGTACGCCATTGGTACGTTTACTTACCATATGGAATGATACCTTACCATATGGTTAACCGTTCACGGCCATGCGACGACGCATCGGCCACTTGAGCGCGCCGCGTTGCCAGAGAACTCGGTGACGGCGGAATGACCTCGGAGTGTCGCCTTCAGTCACACGTGTCGAAGCGGCGGCAGACCGGGTACTCGGCCCGCGGCCTGACCGACCGATCGCAGACGCGGTCTCGCCACGCGAGCGGGCGGCGCGGCCGCCGTTGCTTGACCGAGTCGCTGGATGATTGAGTTGGCCTGGGAGGCGTTCGGCCTAGGCCGTGGGGCCCATGTTCCGGCTAGACAGCATGCGCGCTGATTTCGAGTTCATCGGGATCCCATCCTTTCGCTCTCAGGAGCGCGGGCATAGAAGCGTAGAAGAGCTGCGCGGGTCGACGACCGCGAGTGCGGTAGCCGCGGTGCGGGCGCTCGAAGTTGTAGTGGCGGAGCCAGGCCTGGAGGTCGGCGTCGATGTCGGCGGCGCGGGTGTAGTAGCGGTAGCGGAACGCGGTCCGGTAGTGCAGGTGCAGGCAGGTCCCCTGGAAGCGCTCGACGAAGGCGTTGAGGTCGGGCGATCGCGGCGGCAGCCGGTGGTGCTCGATGCCCAGCTCGAGGCAGGCCCGGGTGAACGCCGTGCCGAACTCGGGCCCGCCGTCGGTGTTGATCCGGATCAGCCGGATCTTGGCCTCGCGGTAGGCCGGCGCGAGGTCCTCGACGAGGAAGCGGGCCATCGACTTCGCGCTCTTGCGGCCCGCGCGGACCCGGGCGAAGCCGAAGCTGCAGGCCCCGTCGACCATCGTGTACTGCCAGACCGTGCCGACGCCCTTGAGCTTGCCGACGTACATCGTGTCGGCGAACAGCTCGGCCCCGACCACCGCCGAGCCGATGTGCATCACCCGCGGCCGCTCGATCGCCCGGATCTCGCGCAGCGCCCGCTCGGTGAGCGGGCCGCCCTCAGCGGCCGAGAGCGCCTCGGCCGCGGCCAGCCGGGCCAGCCGACGGCCCAGCCCCGCCCGGCGGAGCACGTTGCACACCCCGCCGTGGCTGACCCGCCAGGCCCCGAAGCGCGCCAGGGCCAGGGCACAGGCGATGCTGCGCTCGCCCTCGGTGGGGTGCGTGATCGCGTAGCTCACGATCGCGTCGACCAGGGGCGCCGGGACCTGCCGCGTCGGTCGCGCCGGATGCGGCTTCGGTCGCAGGCCCGGCTCCCCGTACGCGAGGTAGCGGCGGCGGAGCTGGTAGTACCGGGCGCGCGAGATGCCGGCGTCCCGACAGGCCTGGGCGACGGTGACCTCCCCGCGAGCGACGCGGTCGAGGACACCCTTGCGCAGATGTGCGAGGCTGTCAGCTGGAGCCACGACGTACCCCTTCCCTTCGACTGGCAAGTCATTGGGTTGAGGATGCGCGTGGCTTCTCTTTGTTGCACGGAGGGGCGCGGCGTGTGTACCTCGAACGTGGGCACCACGGGCTAGGGAGATGACGGCCTCAAGCGCCGGCTTGAGGTCAGTGTCTGTGGACATGAGCACTCCGATGTCGAATTCTCCCGTCATCGCCATGACGACGAGGTCGATGGCGAGTGCGACATCGATTCCTTTCCCCCTGCTCGTAATCAGTCTGGCGAGCGCGATCGGAGACACCTGTCCGCACGTCGCTGGGTCGAGAGGAAGGCAGAAGGCATCCCGCGCTCGCCGGTAAACGTTCTGGTAGTCGAGGAACACCGTGATTCGTGCCGGCATTCGGGAAAAAAATCCCCGCCAGTTCGCGCCTTTCGGCACGGACGGCGGGGAAGAGTGACATCAGACTAACAGGTGGTGATATCGCGAGCAGGATCGACTCGCATCGTTGGTCCGCCACATCCCGGCGATCAACAATAGCGGGGCATCGCACAAGAATGGGCCCATCGCACTAGGTGGTCCCGCCGAGCTCGCCCTCGCGCCAGCGGTCCGTCGACACGACGATCGTCACCGGCCCATCCGCTTCCATCGAGACGCGCATCGACGCGCCGAAGACGCCGGTCTCGACGGCGAGCCCGGCCCCGCGCAGCGTTCCGCAGAACGCGTCGAAGAGGCGACGCCCGGTCTCGGGCGGGGCGGCCGCGGTGAAGTCCGGCCGCCGGCCGCGGTGGACGTCGCCGTAGAGGGTGAACTGCGGCACCGCGAGCACGCCGCCGCCCGCGTCGGCGACCGTGTGCTGCAGCTTCCCACTTCCGTCATCGAATACGCGCAGTGAGGCGATCTTCGCGCCGAGCCGCTCGCCATCGGTCGCGTGATCGGACGCGCCGACCCCGAGCAGCACGACGAGGCCGTGGCCGATGCCGACCGTCCGCTCGCCGTCCACTTCGACGCTCGCCGAGCGGACGCGCTGCACGACGGCGCGCGTCAGCCGGCCGCCGGGTCCATTGGTCTCAGTCCAGCATCCACGGGTTGTCGCCGCGGACGACCGCCTCGACCTCCTCGGGTCCGAGATGGCCGGGCGCCCACACGGTGTTGTTCCGCCCGAGCGGCAGCCGCGTGATGTAGGTCACCTTCCCGAAGCGGTACCCGTGCTGGTACAGGAAGGGCTTGCCGTCGATCTCGATGAGCTGACGGCGGTCAGTCGAGGTCGCTGGCACGCGTCGAGTCTAGGGCGGGAACCCCGGGTCGATCGGCTCGCTGGCCGTGCCGAAGACCCCTGTCTTCTCCGCGACGAGCGGACCGACGAATTCGGGAACGCCATGGTCGCTGTCGGCCAACGCGATCGAGGTCGTCGAAAGGAGCAGGGCCAGCCCGACAAGGATCGCGAGGCCCGCCGAGCGGATCTGTTTCATCATTACCTTCCCCAGTTGTCCCGAGCCACCCGCGTTCGGTATCGTGTGCGCAGTGTATGAAGGCTGAACCCGAAGGGTCAACGCTCGCGACCGTCAGTTCCGTCACAAACGGTCCTAGTACTCTCGGTGAGCGCGTGCGTTCGGCCCGGCGGGCCGCCGGCCTGAGCCAGGCCCAGCTGGCCGGAGACGAGCTGACCAAGGGCTTCATCAGCCAGGTCGAAGCCGGCCTCGTACGCCCCTCGATCCGGTCGCTGCAGGTCATCGCGGGCCGGCTCGGCCGTTCGCTCGACTACTTCGTCGGTGACGAATCGCTCACTGCCGCAAAACGCGCCACTTTCCATCGTTTGGCCGCCGACGCGGCGGCGGAGCGCTCCGACTGGCAGGCGTCCGAAACGCAGGCCCGGGCCGGTCTCGCGTCGACCACCGATCCGGCCGAACGCGGGCGCTTCTTCCGCCTCCTCGGGGCGGCCGCCCTCTACCAGGGCCGGCGGGAGGAGGCGTTCGACCACGTCGCCGCCGGGCTCGCGCTGCTCGATCCGGCCAAGCACGCGTTCGACGTGGCGCGGCTGCTGTACCTACGGGCGTCGGCCTACGCCGAGACCGGCCAGCTGGTCGCCGCGACCGAGGCCTACGAGGCGGTCCGGGACGTCATCGAGCGCTACGAGGTGGTCGACCCGCGGCTGCGCTCCCGCGTCTTCGTCGCGCTCGGCACCGCGTATCGCCGGCTGGGGCGCACGACGAAGGCGATCGCCGCGTACGAGTCCGCGCTCGCCGTCGCCTCGCGCGGCAACGAGCTCAAGCTCGCGGCGCAGGGGTACGTCGGCATCGCGGTGTCGTACTACGACTCCGGCGAGCTCGACAGCGCGATCGTGAACTACGAGCGCGCGCTCGACCTGTTCGAGCGGATCTCCGACACCGGCTTCGAGCTGGGGGTGCGCCAGTCGCTCGCCGCGATCCACCTCGACCAGGGCCATGTCGCGCAGGCGAAAGAGATCGCGGAGCGCACGCTCGTCCGCGCGGCCGAGGTCGGCGACGACCACTGGGCGGCGGTCGCCCAGGCGGTCGAGGCGCGCGCGCTGCTGAGCGAGGGTCGCCTCGACGAAGCGCGCGAGCTCGCGGCCGTCGCGGAGCGGAAGCTCGCCGCGGCCGGCGACCCGATCCAGCGGGCGCATGCGCTGCGCGTCCTCGGCGGGGTGAGCGAGCAGGCCGGCGATCATGCCGGCGCCGACCGCCGCTACAGGGAATCGATCGAGCTGCTCGCGGGACTCGAGGATCGCGCGGACCTCGCGACCATCGCGGTCGAATACGCGAAGCTGCTCCGCACGCGCGGCGACATCGACGGCGCGTTCGAGATGCTGGAGCTGGCCCGCAGCCGCCGCTAGATAATCGGCGCGTGCCGCGCGAGTACGCATCGGAGGAGAACGCGCGCGTCGCGGATCTCCTCGACGAGATCGGCGACCTCCTCGAGCTGAAGGGCGAGAACGTCTTCCGCGCGGTCACGTACCGCGCCGCGGCGCGCGAGATCCGCGACCTCCGTGAGTCGATCCGTGCGATCGCGGAGACCGGGCGGCTCGCCACGATCCCGAAGGTCGGGAGCTCGGTCGCGGACGCGATCAACCAGTACCTCGCCACCGGCAGCGCGAAGCGGCACGATGACCTGAAGGCCGCCGTCCCCGATGGCCTGCTCACGCTGCTCCGCGTGCCGGGCGTCGGCCCCGCGACCGCGCGCGCGATCTACGACCGGCTGAAGATCACCTCGATCGACGAGCTCGAGCAGGCGGCGAAGGACGGCCGGCTCCGCGAGCTCCCGAAGATCCAGGCGAAGACCGAAGAGAACATCCTGAGGTCGATCGCGTCGCTCCGGCAGCGCACCGGCCGCTCGCTCATCAACCACGCCCGCAGCGCGGCCGACCGGATGGTCGCGTACCTCCACGAGACGGCTGAGGTCCCCGAGGTCTCGATCTGCGGGAGCCTCCGCCGCTGGCGGGAGACGATCGGCGACGTCGACCTGCTCGTCGCGAGCGACGAGGCGCGCAGGGTGATGGAGGCGTTCACGCACGCGCCGACGGTGCAGCGCGTGCTCGCGGCCGGCGACACGAAGTCCTCGGTCGTCGTCGAGCGCGGCCTGCAGATCGACCTGCGCGTCGTGCCGCCGCGCTCCTGGGGGGCGGCGCTCCTCTACTTCACCGGCTCGAAGGAGCACAACGTCCGCCTGCGCGGCTACGCGCTCCGCAGGAAGCTGCTGCTCAACGAGTACGGCCTGTTCCGGGTCGGCGAGGAGAAGGGCGATCCGATCGCGTCACTGACGGAGGAGGAGATCTACGCCGCGCTGGGCATGGACTGGATCCCGCCCGAGCTCCGTGAGGATCACGGCGAGATCGACGCGGCGATCGCACACACCCTGCCGTCGCTCGTGCGCGTCGAAGATCTCCGCGGCGACCTGCACTCGCACTCCGATTGGACCGACGGCCGCGACACGCTCGATGCGATGGTCCGCCGCGCGCGCGACAAGGGCTACGCGTACATCGCGATCACCGACCATTCGGTCGGGCTGGGGATGACCCAGGGCCTGAACATCGAGCGCATCGCCGCGCGCGCGAAGGAGATCGAGCGGCTCAATCGGGAGCTCGCGCCGTTCCGCATCCTCGCGGGGACCGAGGTCGAGATCCGGGCGAACGGCGCGCTCGACTATCCCGACGACGTGCTC
>DASWCU010000155.1:0-6316 GCA_036389935.1 Candidatus Limnocylindria bacterium | reverse complement strand
CGCCATCGGCCTCGTCGGGACGGCGGTCGCGCTCGTCATCATGCGGCGGCGCGACGTGGGGGTCTGAGGCCCGGATCAGGTCCGGATCAGCGCCGCACCTCCGGCTCGAAGCGCGGGCGCGAGACGAAATCGACCGTGCGGTGCGTCTCGTCGCAGAACGGCTTCGTCGCCGAGTGACCGCACCGGCAGAGCTTCACGATGTGGCCTGCTGGCACCTCGCGCTCGTGCCCGTCGGCGTCGACGATGACCGCCGGACCGTGGACGATGTACGGACCGTTCGGCTCCATCTGAATCTCTGCCCTGGGGGCAGGAGACGCGCTCAGGGCTGGTGGCGTTCGCTCCTGCTCGATCTCTGGCCCTCGTCCAGAGAGGCGCTCAGGGCTGGTGGACTCGCTCCTCGCGGCGGAGCCGCTCGTCGCTCGGTTTCCGCGGCGAAGCCGCTCGTCGCTCACTCGACCTCTTCCTCTGTGCGCACCCGTGAGGTCACGTGCCCTCGCCGTGATAGCGGCCGCGGTAGCCTTCGCCGACCGCGGAGGTCAGTCGGAGGAAGACGAGCTGCACCACGCGCGCGCCCCGCTGGAGCCGGTAGCCGCGCGGGTCGAGCACCGAGAGCAGGCCCTCGCCGCGCCCGGAGTAGCCCGCGTCCCAGACAGCGGTGTGGATCGCGACGCCCGAGCGAAGAAGGGTCGAGCGCGGCCGGGCGAACGCCATGAGGTCCGCCGGGAGATTCACACGCTCCATGTAGCCGATGACGTAGCCGCCCTGATGCAGGTCCCACCACCCGTCCGCGTCCGGATGCACCTCCTCGCGCGACGCCGGCTCGCGCACGTTCTCGGCCGCGCCGAGCAGGCCCGGCGAGATCAGCCGATGGACGCGATCGACGCGGAGGTCGATGCCGTTCGGCTGCAGCTGGGTGTGCGGGTCGATGCCCTCGACGAGCGGCGGATCGGCCGCGAGCGCGGTCCGCAGATCGTCGCGCGACAGCACGCTCATCGCGGGCGATGCTAGGCGGGCCATCCGCGAGGTGCCACACTTTCGCGCGTGCTGGCGACGCGTACCTTCCTGTTCTCCGATCTCCGTGACTACACGACCTTCGTCGAGCGGCACGGGGATAGTGCCGCCGCCGCGCTCATCGCCGATTACCGGCGGATCGTCCGGGCCGAGCTGGCGCGTCACGAGGGCGGCGAGGTCAAGACCGAGGGTGATTCCTTCTATGTCGTGTTCAGCACCACCGGCGCGGCTGTCACTTGCGCCGCGGCCATCCTGCGGGCCGCGGACCGATACTCGCGCGAGCGGCCGGATCGCCCGATGCGGATCGGTGTCGGGATCCACGCCGGGGAGCCCGTGCCGCACGAGGGACAGTTCGTCGGATCGGCGGTCATCGTCGCGGCCCGGCTGGCGCAGACCGCGAAGGCGGGCGAGCTGCTCGTGACCGACGTCGTCCGAGCGCTGCTTCCGCGC
This sequence comes from Candidatus Limnocylindria bacterium, assembly GCA_036389935.1. Lineage (GTDB taxonomy): Bacteria > Chloroflexota > Limnocylindria > P2-11E > P2-11E > UBA4735. The sequence continues at coordinate 4,855 of DASWCU010000155.1, read as the reverse complement.
GCCCTGAGCCTCCCGATGGAGGAGCGGACCGGGCTCGCGCTGAAGGGCATCGAGGATCCGCCCCGGGTCTTCTCGGTCGACTGGCGGGCCGTCGCTCCAGCACGGCCGGAGAGCGCGCGGACAACGGGAACGACGATCGCCGCGGCCGCGCCAGTATCGCAGCAGGTCCTGTGTCCTGTCGTGATCGGGCGCGCGAGGGAGCTCGCCGCGCTCGAGGACCAGCTGGTCGCGGCGATCGCCGGTCGCGGCCGGATGACGCTCGTCTCCGGCGAGGCGGGCCTCGGGAAGAGCGCGCTCATGCGCCGTTTCGTCGAACGCGTGCGGGCGCACGGGGCCCGGCTCCTCCTTGGGGATTGCACCGAGATCGAAGCCCGCCGACCGTTCGGCCCGTTCATCGACGCCTTCGTCTCGGGTGACCTGCCCCTGCCGGCCGAGCTCGCCCAGGGCGGGCCCGGGGCGCTCCCCGTCGCCGAGCTCGAGCGCTACCGCGTGCACGGCGCGTTCGCCGACCGCCTGGCCGACGCCGCCCGCGAGCGACCGGTCGTGCTCATCGTCGAGGATCTGCACTGGGGCGACGAGGCCACGTTCGAGCTGGTGCCCTACCTCGCTCGAAAGCTCCGTGACGACCGGGTGCTGCTGGTCGCGACGTATCGCAGCGACGAGCTGCATCGGCTCCACCCGCTGAACCACGTCCTGGCCGAGCTGGCCCGCGGCCGACTCGCGGATGATGTGCGGCTGGGGCGGTTGACCCTCGAGGAGGTCGGCGAGGTGATCCGCGCGGCGCTCGCGCTCGCGCAGCCGCCGACCCGGGAATTCCGGCAGGCGCTCTTCGACCGCACCGAGGGCAATCCGTTCTTCGTCGAAGAGATCCTCCGCGCGCTGGTCGAGAAGGGCGAGCTCGAATATCGGGAGGGCGCGTGGCACCGGACGAAGGCCGTCGCCGAGCTCACGATCCCCGCGTCGGTCCGCGACGCCGTGCAGCAGCGCCTCCTCGGCCTCGAGCCGCGCGCCCGCAAGGCGATGCACGTCGCGGCGGTCATCGGTCAGCGCTTCGACTTCGAGCTGCTCTCCGCGGTGAGCGGTCTCGACGAGGCGGCGCTCCTCGACGCGATCAAGGCCGCGATCGACGCGCAGCTCGTCCGCGAAGAGGCCGACGCGGAGGCGAACGAGGTCTACGCGTTCCGCCACGCGCTGTCGCGCGAGGCCGTGCTGACCGAGCTGCTGCAGCGGGAACGGCGGCTGCTCCATCGCTCCGTCGGCGAAGCCATCGAGCGGGCCGCAGGCGCTCATCCGGAGCCGCGCGCGGAGGAGCTGGCGTACCACTTCGACGAGGCACGCGACGCGCCGCGCGCGTTCCGCTATCACCAGCTCGCCGCGGAGCGCTCGCTGCGGATGGGCGCTCCCAGGCCCGCGATGCAGCATCTCGAGCGCGCCATCGAGCTCGCGCCGGACGACGACCCGGCGCTCGTCACGCTCTCGCTGCGCCTGGCCGACGTCGCGACGTCCGTGGCCGACAACGCCCGGGCGCTCCGCGCCGCGGAGCAGGCGCGCTCGATCGCCGAGCAGCGCGGCGACACGCTCGCCGCGGGGGAGGCGATCCACCGCCTCGCGATGTTCCGCTGGTTCCTCGGCGACGCGAAGCGCGCGGAGCAGATCGCCCTGGAAGGGGTCACGCTGCTGGAGCCCCTGGGCGATAGCGCGGCGCTCGCCGCCTGCTACAACGAGCTGAGCCGACTGGCGATGATCGATGGGCGGACGGACGATTCCGTGCGCTGGGGCGAGCGGGCCAGCGCCATGGCTCGCGAGACCGGCGCGATCCAGGTCGAGGTCTTCGCCCTGAACTTCATGGGCACCGCGCTGACGAAGGATCCGGCTCGCGCCGAGGCGGGCCTGGCGATGCTGCGGCGGAGCCTGGCGCTGGCAGAGGAGCGCGGGCTCCCCTACCACGCCCAGCGGGCGTACAACAACCTGCTCGCGTCCCTGGCCCGCACCGGCGCCTCCTTCGGCGAGCGGCGGAGGCTGCACGACGAGTCGATCGAGCACGCCCGCCGGCACGGCCTGCGCATCGATCCGCTCATCTTCCGCGAGGCCCTCTACGCCTACGTCGACGGCGACTGGGACCGGGCGCTCGCCATCATCGACGAGGCGCGGAGCGATACGACCTTCAGCGCGAGCCGCGACCATCTGAAGGCGCAGATCCTCGTGGCCCGTGATGGCCCCGCGGGCGATGCGCTCCAGCTGTCCGAGCTGGCGACGGCGCGCCTGAGCGCCGGCGATGCGCAGACGAAGCTCTCGGCCACGGCGTCCGCGACCGTCCACTTCATCGCCGGCGACCACCGGCGGGCGATCGACGCGGCAGGTCCGGCGCGCGAGGGGTTCGCGACATCGGGCATCGCGGATCTGTCGCGCATGGTGGCGACGCTCGCGCTCCGGTCGGCATCGCTCGTGGAGGATGGAACGGCGCTGATGCAATGGATGGACACCATCCGTGACGCCGGCCCGACCCGGGCGGCGGGCGCGTTCCAGTACGCCATCGGCCTGGCCGCCCGCCGTGAGGGACGAGCGGCCGACGCGATCGGCGCGCTCGAGGAGGCGGCGACGATCTTCGACGAACAGGCCAGCCCGGTCGCACGCGTCGCCGCGCGGCAGGAGGAGATCGAGACGCTGGTCGAGCTCGGCCGGACGGACGAGGCGGCCCGCGTCTTCGCCCAGCTCACGCCGTACTGGCGCAAGGCGGGAGCGACCTGGTACGTCGCGCAGCTCGAGGCGTGGGCGCGCGAGCGCGGGCTCGCCGTCGAGGCCTGAGTGGACCTCACGCCGAAGCCGGTCTCGGCGTCGAGGACGGTCTTTTCGCAGACGATGCTCCCGAGCGACGCGAACCCGTTCGGCAACGTCCACGGCGGCGAGATCGTGAAGCTCATCGACGCGTGCGGCGGGGCCGCGGCCTCGCGCCACGCGCGATCGCGAGTGGTCACCGCCCGCATCGACGAGCTCTCGTTCGTCGCGCCGGTCTACGTCGGGGATCTCGTGACCGCGAAGGCGTCGGTCAACGACGTCGGCGGCAAGAGCATGGAGGTGGGCGTGCGGGTCGAGGCCGAGAACACCCTGACCGGGAAGGTCGTCCACGTGTCATCGGCGTACCTCGTCTACGTCGCGATCGACGAGCACGGCAAGCCCGCGCGCATCCCGCCGGTCGTCGCGGAGACCGACGAGGAGCGTCGCCGCATGGCCGCCGCGAAGGAGCGGCGGGCGCACCGCTTCGCGCGGCCTCGGCGGTAGCATCCGCCCAACGGAGGGTGAGATGAACGGCGTCAGGCGCGTTCCGGCACTGGCCATCGCGATCCTCTTCCTGGCCGCGGCGTGCCAGGCGCCGCGCGCGGGGTCGGGCGGCACTCCCGCGGCGAGCGCGACCGGCGCTCCAGACTTCACCGGCCGCTCGCTCAACATCGTGACCGGCGGCACGGGGGGCGTGTACATCGTCTACGGGGCGGGGCTCGCTGACCTGCTCCACAAGAAGCTGAACGTGAACTCGAGCGCCGAATCCACGGCCGCGTCGGTGGCGAACATGCAGCTCATCCGCGATGGGAAAGCCGACCTTGCCTTCACGCTCGCGGATACGGCGTACGACGCGGCTCAGGGCCGGACCGCGGCGTTCGAGGGGAAGAAGGTGGACGCGAAGGCGCTCGCCGTCCTGTACACGAACTTCACACACGTCATCGCGAAGGACGGTGCCGGCATCAAGACCGTCGCGGACCTCAAGGGCAAGCGCGTATCGGTCGGCGCGGCGAACTCGGGGACGGAGGTGCTCGCGAACCGCATCCTCGAGGCGTACGGCCTCGATCCGGGGAAGGACATCAACCGCGAGCGGCTCGGCGTCGCCGACTCCGCGAATGGCCTCCGGGACGGGAAGCTCGACGCGTTCTTCTGGAGCGGCGGCCTTCCGACCTCGCAGATCACCGATCTCGTGAGTGGCACGAAGATCGTGTTCGTCGACCACACCGACTCGATCAAGAAGATGTCCGACAAGTACGGGCCGTTCTACTTCAACGCGAAGATCCCGAAGAACACCTACAAGAACGACGCCGACGTGACCGTCGCCGGGGTGGCGAACCTCCTCGTCGCGCCCACGAAGATGGAGCCTGCCCTGGTGAGGGCGGTCCTGCAGACGATGTTCGACAACAAGGCGGACCTCGAGATCATCCACGCCGAGGCGAAGAACCTGAAGCTCGAGACGGCGGTCGAAGGCTCGCCGTTGGAGTTCCACGACGGGGCGATCGACTTCTATAAGTCGAAGGGCGTCTGGAAGAAGTAGGTGCGCGCGCTCGGCGCGCTCACGTTGGGCCTGGCCTTGCTGACGGGAGCGGCGCTCGCCGCTCCCGTCGCCGTCATCGAAGTCAGCGATGGGCATGGCCGGTTCGTCGCGCCGCTGGATGACGGTGAGGACTTCACCTACTCCTACATCCAGTCGATCTACGGGGTGACCGTGGTCGAGGAGCAGCGAAGGGTCGGCGACCGCCTGCGCATCATCCGGGTCCGCTCGACCGATATCAAGGCGGTGGAATACTTCCGCTGGGACTCGCCGATCCGCGACGAGGGCGCCGAGCATGTCCAGGACGCGCCCTCGTACGAGGTGCCGCAGCTCTTGATCCGGATCACGCCGGCCTCGACGCAGCGCATCGCGACGCCCCGGTGGACGCTCGACCTGCCCGGGCGGTTCGGGGACGCGGCGGTGACGGTCCGGCCGGAGACCCTGCCTCGCGCCATGGTCCTGTGGCTGAGCAGATGAGCACCGAGGACCGGATCGTCCGGCCCGACTTCGAGGCCGTCGTCAGCGACGAGAAGAACCGGGAGCTGA
>DASWCU010000154.1:0-9766 GCA_036389935.1 Candidatus Limnocylindria bacterium | reverse complement strand
GCGAGCCGCGGCAAAGCCGTGCGTACACTCGACGCTCGCGAGTTTCCACGGCGGCTCATTCGAGAGTGCGCGTTTGCCGGTGCAGGCCGCGGTCTTCAAAACCGTTGACGGGGCGTAGCACGTTCCGTGGTGGGTTCGACTCCCATGCACTCTCGCAGCTGAGGCTCGCCGTCGACTCCCACCGTGTGTGCGCTTGTTCCACGGTCGACTCGGCGCTTCCCCGGTGACAGATGGCGCGCAGGTCCGTAGTGTTTTGACACCACGTCGCGTTACGCCGCCGTTACCGTTGTTTCACGGTTCCGTCACAGATGAAGGGGAGTCTCCGAGTGATTGTCGTCCGCGCCTTTCTGGCCATCCTGACCGTCGTCGCCGTCGCCGTCGCCATCGCCGCTCCGGTGAGCGGTACCTCGACGGCCCAGCCGCCGGCTCACGATGGCCGGTACATCGTCCTGTTCGACCAGAACGTCGACGCCGCCCGCGAGATCGACGCGGCCGAGCGCGAACACGGCTTCAGCGCGAGCTTCCGTTACCTCACGCTCAAAGGCTTCGCCGCTGACCTCAGCGCCGCGGCGGTCACCGCGCTGCGGGCCAATCCGCGCGTCGCCGTCGTCAGCGAGGACCAGCCGGTCGAGGCGATCGGCACCGTGCCGCTGAGCAGCGGTGACAGCGCGCCGACCGGCGTCCGCCGCATCTCCGCCGGGACCACGACCAGCGCGGCCCAGGCGAGCACCGCGGCCGTCGCGGTGATCGACACGGGGATCGACCTCACGCATCCGGACCTGAGCGCGGTCAGCGGGAAGAACTGCGTGACGATCGGCGCGTCGGCGAACGACGACAACGGTCATGGCTCGCATGTATCCGGCACGATCGCGGCGAAGAACAACGGGAGCGGCGTCGTCGGCGTCGCGCCGGGCACGACCGTCTACGCGGTGAAGGTCCTCAACTCGAGCGGCAGCGGCACCTGGGCGCAGGTGATCTGCGGCGTCGACTGGGTCACCGCGAACGCGGCGTCCCTCGGCATCAAGGTCGCCAGCATGAGCCTCGGCGGCTCGGGGTCGAACGACAACAACTGCGGCAACTCGAACTTCGACACGTTCCACCAGGCGATCTGCCGCTCGACGAACGCCGGCGTCACCTACGTCGTCGCGGCGGGGAACTCGAGCGGCAACCTGAGCAGCCAGGTGCCCGCCGCCTATCCGGAAACGCTCGCCGTCACCGCGATCACCGACAGCGACGGCCAGTCGGGCGGGACCGGCGGTGCACCGAGCTGCCGCACCGGCGAGATCGACGACTATTACGCGAGCTTCTCGAGCTACGGCGACGCCTCGAGCGCGAGCCACGTGATCGCGGCGCCCGGCACCTGCATCTACTCGACCTGGAAGAGCGGCGGGTACAACACGATCTCGGGGACGAGCATGGCGACCCCGCACGTGAGCGGCGCCGTCGCGCTTTGCTTCGGCAGCGGCGGGGCGGCCGGTCCGTGCAGCGGCCTCGCACCGGCCCAGGTCATCCAGCGTCTGCGCACCGATGCCCAGGCCCACGCGACCGCGGCCAACGGCTTCACCGGCGACCCGTTGCACGTCGTCCTCAGCCGCTACTACGGCTACGTCCTTTACGCCGGCGACTACGCCGCCGGCACGACGCCCACACCGACCCCGACGCCCACACCGACCCCGACTCCGACGCCTACAGCGACGCCTACCGGCACGCCGGCGCCGACCCCAACGCCCACCCCGACCCCGACCCCGACTCCGACGCCAACGCCTACGCCCGCCCCGACACCGACGCCGACGACGAACGACATGTTCGCGGACGCGACCGCGGTCGCTCCGGCTGGGACCACGTCCGGGAGCACCGGGGGCTACACGCTGCAACCAGGCGAGCCGCACCCCTGCGGGCACATCGGGGCGACCGCGTGGTTCAAGATCGTCCCCGGTACGTCGGGCAAGCTCACGGCGAGCACGGCCGGGAGCGGCTTCGACACGGTGCTCGCGCTCTACAGCGGCACCGCCATCAACAGCCTGCACAAGATCCAGTGCAACGACGATGTCAACGGGACACTGCAGTCGGCGGTGAGCGGCAACGTGACCGCCGGCCAAACGTACTACGTGCAGCTCGGTGGATATCGCGGCGCCACCGGGAGCTACGCGCTGGACATCACGCTCCAGTGAGCTCGACGCGGGGCCCGGTCGATCGGCCGGGTCCCGCGTTCGCATCGATCGCCACTTGCTAGCGTTGCCTCAGTTGTCCGGTCGTCGATCCCATCGGTCGCAGGTCCTGCGCGCGGGGCCGCTCGCGAAGCTGTCGTTCGCGCTCGCCATCCTCGGAAGCTGCGCGCCGGTCGACGCGCAGCGCACGATCAGCCCGTCGCCTACACCCGTCGCGACCGCAGCCGCGAGCCCCACTGCCACCGCACGGCCGTCACGCCAGCCGCTCGTCGGGCTCCCGGCGCCGCTGGCCGGCGAGCCGACGATCGTCCTGTACCTTCCGTATCTCGCGAGGGCGCTGGGCGGCGCCGACGGCTGGGAGACGCCGTTCATCATCCAGGTCGCCGACACGAGCAGCGCCGACCTCGAGCTCAGCTTCTACGCGATCTCGGATGGCGCGCTCGTCGCGCGCCGCATCGTGCGCGGGCTCAAGCCGGGGACCTCGTACGCCGACCAGCCGAACCGCGACACCGATCTGCCGGCGGACGAAGCGTTCTCCGCGGTCGTTCGTAGCTTCGGCGCGAAGGTCGTCGCGGTGGTGAACCAGCAACGCGGCGCGGGCCCGCGTTTCGAGGCGGACTCGTACGTCGGACGGTTCGAGGGCGCGCAGCGGCTGTTCTTCCCCAGCATCAGCCGCGGTGCCGACGGCTTCACGTCCCGCGTGATCGTGCAGAACATCGGGAGCGGTCCGACGCAGGCGACGCTGACGCTCCTGCCGCAGGACGGCGGCGCGCAGGTGACCGTGACCCGATCGATCCAGGCCGGCCGGTCCGCGATCATCGATCTCGGCGCGGAGCCGGACCTGCGCGACGGCCAATACGCGGCGACGGTCAACGCGACGGAGCGTCTCGTGGCGGTCGCGAATACGCACCGCGACGCGCCTGCGATCGCGGCGCCGATGCTGTATTCGTACAACGCGTTCTTCTCGGGCGCCAACACCGTGTACGGGCCGTACGCCGCGAAGAACGTCCCAGGCATCGGCGCGGGGAGCAGCACGATCACCGTGCAGAACATGCGCAGCGACGCCGACCGTCCCAGCCTGTCGTTCACGCCGCTCGGCGGCGGCCCGGTGACCCGCTTCGACGGGCCGACGCTGGCTCCGGGCGTCGCGTGGGCGTTCGACCTGCGCTTCCAGGACGGCGACCGCTCGCACCCGGCCTGCGGTCCGACCGCCACGGCGTCGTGCCTCGCGGATGGCGAGTACTCGTACGTCGCGGGATCGACCGGCGGCCAGTTCGCCGCGCTCGCGACGGTCATCGGACCGACGACGGCCGCCTCGTATACGGCGCTCGCGCGCGTCGCCGACTACTTCGTGCCGAACGTGACCCGCAGGCTCGGCGGTGCCGACGGCTGGACGACGCCGATCATCGTCCAGAGCGTCAACGCGAGCCGGCTCACGCTGTCGTGGTACCGCTTCGCGGACGGAAGCCTCGCGGCGACACAGCAGGCGACGATGGCGCCGGGCGGCGCGCTGCGCATCGATCCGCGCGACGTGCCCGGCCTCAGCGATGGCGCTCAGTACGCAGTGGTCATCGATGGCAACGGTGGACGGCTCGTGGCCATCGTCGTGCAGCTGAACTCGCTCGGTGGCGACGGCGCCGCGATCTACGAGGGGTCCGCGCGCTAGGCGGAGACCCCGCGGCACGCCGCTCATCGCCCTGATCGGCGCGCGCTGTCGCGGGCTACGCTCCTCGGGGTGAGCCGGCCGGCGCGTCTCCCGCCTGAAGGCACGCCGCAACGCCGGCCGCTCGGCCCGTCGCTCGAAGGACCCGATACCGACCTCGCAAGCGAGTTCGAGCCCGGGCGCACCTCGGCCATCGCGGCGCTCCGGTATCGGGACTTCCGCCTGTTCTGGTTCGGCCTGCTCGTCTCGAACACCGGCACCTGGATGCAGATGTTCGGACAGGGCTACCTCGTCGTCCTCCTCGCGATCCGCGACGGCGTCCCGCAGCTCGCGCCGCTCTACCTGGGGCTCGTCGGTCTGGCACGGGCGATCCCGGGCCTGACGTTCGGACTGTTCGGCGGCGCCATGGCGGACCGGACCGATCGGCGACTGCTGCTCATGGTCACGCAGTCGTCGGCCGCGGTCACCGCGGCGGTCCTCACCGGCCTGTCGATCAGCGACCGGATCACGATCGTGGAGATCCTGATGCTCGGCGCGTTCAACTCGACCGTCTTCGCGTTCGACGCGCCGACCCGGCAATCGATGGTCCCCCGGCTCGTTCCGGAGCGCCATCTGGTGAGCGCGATCGGCTTGAACTCGGCCGCCTTCAACGCCCCGCAGATCGTGGGGCCGGTGCTCGGCGGACTGCTCTTCGCTCCGTTCGCCGACCGGCCGACGTTCGGTGCCGGACTGCTGTTCGCGGTCAACGCGGTCTCCTATCTGGCCGTCGTGGCCGCACTGCTCAAGATGCGTCCGGTGCCGGCGAGCCGCTCGAGGCACGATCGGACCATGTTCGAGTCGATCCGCGAGGGCTTGCGCTACGTGCGCCGCGACATCGTCGTCCGCTGGGTCGTGCTGCTCGCCGCCGTCACCGCGCTCTTCGCGCGGCCGTACCTCCAGCTCCTTCCCGCCGTCGCGCACGACACGCTGCACGTCGGCGCGGTCGAGCTCTCGTGGATGCTCGCCGCCTCGGGCGTGGGGTCGCTCGCCGGTGCGCTCGCCACGGCGGCGCTGGGCGGCGTCCGCCGGCGCGGCAGCGTCCTCGTCGCCGCCGGGACCGCGGTCGGCATCCTCCTCGTGCTCTTCACGCTGCAGACGATGCTCGTCCTCGCGCTGCCGATCCTGCTCCTGCTCGGCTTCTCGACGATGATCTTCATCGGGATGAGCAGCACCCTGCTGCAGACCCGATCGCCCGATCACCTCCGCGGGCGCGTGATGAGCGTGCAGTCGATGGTGTTCATGGGCCTGATGCCGCTCGGCTCGACGGTCATGGGCACGATCGGCAGCGCGGTCGGCACGAGTACCGCCCTCCGGGCCGGCGGGGCGATCTGCGCGGTCGTCGCGCTCTACGCCGCGCTGCGCGTCGTGCCGCTCCGCGCGACCACCGGGCCGCGGCCGGTGCCGCGACCCGCGCTCCCGCGCCCGGCGTCGCACCTCTGATCGGCGACGCGCGGCCACGGGTCAGCCGCCTAGACTCCGAGCCCGTGGCGCGTGTCACGGTGAAGCTGCACGGTGCGTACAGCCAGTTCGCGGGCGGGGCGCGGAGCGCGGCCGTCGACGCGACCGACATCGCGAGCGCGCTCGAGGGCGTCGTCGCGCGATTCCCCACGCTGGCCGAGCGGCTGCGCGACGAGCATGGCCGGATGCGCGAGCATGTCGGCGTGTTCGCGAACAGCGAAGAGATGCGGTACCTGGACGGCGAGCGCACGCCGCTCCGCGACGGCGACGTCGTCGACATCGTGCCGGCGATCTCCGGCGGGGAGGATGAACGATGGCGCGCGGGGTGATGGTGCTCGTCGGTACGAAGAAGGGCGTGTTCCTGTATCGGAGCGGACTGTCGCGCGAACGCTGGCGGCTGGACGGCTCGCATTTCCCGGGCGAGACCGTCTACCACGTCGCGTTCGATCCGCGCGACGGCGCGTCGCTCTATTGCGGGATCAACATGAGCTGGGGCGGGCCGCGGGTCGAGGTGAGCCGGGATCTGGGCAAGACCTGGAAGACGGGGAAGAATCCCGCGTTCCCGGCGGACTCCGAGCTCACCTTCCAGCGGACGTGGCACATCGAGCCCGGACATCCGAGCCAGCCGAACGTGATGTGGGCCGGCGTCGAGCCGGCGGCGCTCTTCCGAAGCGATGACCGCGGCGAGACCTGGGTATCGGTGAAGGCACTGAACGAGCACCCCGAGCGTATGCAGTGGACCCCGGGCGGTGGCGGGCTGGGTCTCCATTCGATCGCGATCGACCCCGCCGACCCGAAGTGGCTCATGATCGGCATCAGCGCCGCAGGCGTATACGAGTCACGCGATGGCGGGAAGAGCTGGGCCACCGCCAACCGGCAGACCAAGGCACCGCTGCCGGTGCCGAAGGGGAGCGATCTCGGCCGTTGCGTGCATCACCTCGTCGCGCATCCGGTCGTGCCGGGCGCGCGCTTCCAGCAGAACCACGTGGGTGCGTATTTCCGCGACGCCGGCGAGGACGCTTGGACCGAGGTGACGAAGGGTCTGCCGTCGGACTTCGGCTTCGCCGCGGCGATCCATCCGCGCGATCCGAAGACGGCCTACCTCTTCCCGCTCGAGGACCGGATGCGGATGTCGCCGGCGAACGGCGGTGGCGTGTATCGCACGCGCGATCGCGGCAAGACGTGGACGAGGCTCGCGAACGGTCTACCCCGCGGCGCGCGCTACGAGGTGATGCGCGAGGGCATGGCGACCGATCGGCTCGATCCGGCCGGCGTGTACTTCGGCACGACGAACGGCGAGCTGTGGGGGAGCGCGGACGAAGGCCGGAGCTGGGCGCTCATCGCCCAACACCTCCCGGCGATCCTGTCCGTCGAGACGGCGACGCTGTAGCGGACTCGGCCGGCCGCCGTCCGTGCATCGGCGGGCGGCGGCCCCGAGCCGCGAAGCAGCGTGCGCAGAGGTACGTGCCGTTCCCGCCGTTCTGGGCGAGCTTGATGTAGGCGTCCTCCCCACAATCGGCACAGCGCCCTGGTGCGTTCGCGCTCTGCATCTTCGCGGCGCCCCCTTAGGACCTGCGCGCCGTGCACAACGGCGGCCAACGGTGGCTCGCCAGGCCCTTGACGCTCGCCCGGGCCCTCGCTACGGTATAGAACATTCGTTCGGAACGGAGGCCAGGCCGGACCGAACGAGCAGGGGAGCGTGGGAGTGCAGGCGGATCTGGCTGCGGCGGTCGCACGCATCGAGGGCCGTTTCGGCACGCACGTGCTTGCGCACGGCGCGTCGGCCGAGCGACACACGCACGAGCGCCGGATCGGAACGGGCACGTCGCTCGATGCGCTCGCGCGTCCGCTCGCGGCGGGCGCCGCGCTCGCGTTCGTCGGTCAGGGCAGCACGGGGAAGGTGTCCCTTGCGCTCCGTTCGGCGGGCGCCGCGCAGCGCGCCGGGGGAACGGTGCTGTGGGTCGATCCGAGCGCGTCGTTCGATCCGCTCGCCGCCGTCCGCGCGGGGGTCGACCTGGAGCGCCTGTTCGTCGTGCGAGCGCGCACCCGCGACGACATCCTGCTCGCGGCGAACGCAGCGCTCCGCGGCAATGGCTTCCGTCTCGCCGTCGTCGATACCGGTCCGGCGATGGTGGCGGGCCTGCGCATCGACGACCTCGCGCCGCTCCTGCCGATCGTTCGCTCGTCGTCCGCCGCGCTCCTGGTCGTTTCCGATGCGCGCGCGGCGCGTCTGGCCATCCCCAGCTTCGGGTTCGAGCGCGTCGCCTGGGAGCGCCGCTTCGGGCGCACGACGGGATGGGTGAGCTCGGTCGCCGATCGGGCGCTCTTCCACTTCGGTGCGCTCGGACGTGATGCGCGCGATCTCGGTACCCGGGCCGATCTGCTGGAGCGGACCGGATGAGCAAATCGTTCCTCGCGCTCGCCGTCGGCGAGCAGGCTCCCCGCGCGCGCATCCTCACGGCGCTCGCGGCGATGCTTCCGCGCGTCGGGGTCGCCGATGACGGCGCGTTCGTCTGCGATCTCCGCGGGACCGAACGGCTCCTCGGCGCGCCCGCCCGCGTCGCGCGCAACGCGATCGCCGCGTGCGGCGCATCGGGCGGCGTCACCCCGGCGGCCGGCATCGGCGCGACGCCGTTCGTCGCGCGGGTCGCGGCCGCGCGCGCACCGGCGGGCAGCGTCTGCGAGATCCCCGCCGGGGGCGAGCGGGCGTTCCTCGACGGCCTGTCGCTCGGCGTGCTGCCGCTCGATCCAAAGGTCATCGACGAGCTCGCGCTTCTCGGTGTTCGTCGGGTCGGCGAGCTGCTCGCGCTGCCGCGCGGTTCGGTCACGGATCGTTTCGGTCGATCGGCCGCGCTGGCGTACGACCTGGCCGCCGGGACCATCGACGAGGACGTGCGCGGCGTCGCGCCGCGGCGGCGGATCCGCACGCGCCGGCAATGGGACGAGCCGGTCGATTCGCGCGAGCGGCTCATCTTCGCGCTGCGCGCGGCCGCCGACGAGCTCTCCGCCGCGCTCCGTCACGATGGCCTCGCCGCGCTGCGCCTGCGGCTCGTCCTCGAGCGGGAGGACGCGCTGCCGCTGCGGCTCGAGCGGTCGCTGCTGCCGCCGTCCGGCGAATCGGCCGCGATCGTCCGTTCGCTGCGCTGGGGCCTCGAAGAGATCGCGACGCTCGGCGCCGTCACCTCCGCCGCGCTCGAGGTCGGCGCGGTCGAGCCGGCGCGCGGGCGGCAGATCGGGCTCTTCGCGCCCGACGGCGCGCACGCGGAAGAGGCGATCGCGGTCGCGCAATTCCTGCGCACCCGGCTCGGTCCGGGCACCGTGCTGCGGCCGCGCGTCAGCGATGCCGGCGCGCGCCTTCCCGAGCGCGAAGCGGAGTGGGAGGAGGTCGTGGGATGACGAGCGACGAGACGTGCCGCCCGAGGATCCGATGAGCCGGTTGTTCGCCGAGCCGCTGCCGACGCGGCTCGAATGGAACGAGGGTGAGCCGGGGATCATGCGGGTCGGCCATCGCCGGCTCGTCGTGGTCGAGGTCGTGCGCCGCTGGCGCGTGGACGGCGAGTGGTGGGCCGATGGCATCGAGCGGGAGTACCTCACGCTCCGCACCGCGGACGGGCTGCTGTGCGACGTGTACGGCGACCGGCGGCGCAACGAGTGGTTTCTTCAGCGGATCATGGATTGAGCGAGTCGGGATCGCCCACGACCAGACCGGGCACGGACTCGAAATCGCGCCGGTTGCGCGTCACGAGCGCGAGCCCGTGCTCGATCGCGGTCGCCGCAATGATGGCGTCGGGCGTGCCGATCGCCGCCGTTCGGCGCAGACGACCGGCGCGCTCCGCGATCGCGCGATCGAGTCCGAGCTCGCGCAGCGGCGCGAGCAGCGCGCGGACTGTCGCCTCCTCCGGTGCTCGGCCGGCGAACAGCTCGCAGCGCGTGATCACGGAATACGCGCCTTGGGCCGCCGGGAGCCGATGCGCGCCCCGGAGATGGTCGATGAAGATGTCCGTATCGAGAAGGAGCTCAGTAGCCAACGCGCCGCGCCCGCTCTTCCCATTCGTCACGCGAGGGCACGGTGAAGTCGGGCGCGATGCCGAACGTACGATCGAGCGTGGCCTGGATCTCCGCCGCCGACGCCTGGTCCTCGGAGGTGTACGCGTCGACGGCGTCGCGTACGACCGCCGCGAGCGTCTTGCCCTCTCGCTTCCGCCTTGCGTCCAGCTTCCGGCGCTGTTCCTTGGTGAGGTAGATCTGCGTTCGCGTCGACGCCATATACAGCGCAGTATACAGCATGACCGCTTCGTTCGTCCACCTCCGCGTCCATAGCTGCTTCTCGTTCCTCGACGGCGCGTCGACCGTCGAGGACCTCGTCGACGCGGCGATCGCCGAGGGGCAGGACGCGCTCGCGCTCACCGACACGAACGGTCTCTACGGCGCGGTGCGC
>DASWCU010000153.1:0-6923 GCA_036389935.1 Candidatus Limnocylindria bacterium | reverse complement strand
CGCGTCGGCGGCGCCCCCCGCAGCCCGAGATGCGTCACCACGCGCGGGTCCGGATCGCCATGCCCGATCACCGTGAGCCCGAGCTGCGTCAGCTCGATGCGTGTCTCGCGGACCTCGAAGCTCTGCCAAGGGCGATCACCGGCGCCCCGCCCCTGGCAGGGCCGTGAGCGACGTCCCGTCGCGCCGCCCCTTGAGGGGCAGCGCTTGGAGCCGCTCGCGCAGATCTCGCATGGATCGGCTCAGCCGATCTGACGGAGCAGCTCGGCCACCGCCTCTTTGACGCGGGCGCCGAGCGCGTACGCGGGGCCGACGCACGAGGGGCAGCCTTCGGCGCACGTGCAATCGGCGAGATGCTCGCGCGCCCGTTCGACGAGGGCCGCGGTGGAGCGGAACAAGCGCTCCGAGAAACCGACGCCGCCCGGCGTCATGTCGAAGAGGTAGACGGTCGGCAACGAAGTGTGCGGCGAGCGCACCTCGACGGCGAGGCCGAGGTCGTGCGGATCGCACATCAGGAACAGCGGCGCGAGCGCATGCAGGAGATTCCCGAGGCCGGCGAGCGCGATCTCGACGCGCTCTCGAGGCCAGCCGCGGGTCACCGCCTCGGGCAGCGCGAGCCAGAACGAGGTGGTCTGGAGGTCCTGCTCCGGCAGGTGGATCTTTCCCCAGCCGACGTTCTCGTGCGTGTAGAGGGTGAGCTTCTTGTAGACGGTCGCAAGGGCCGACACGAGGACCTCGCCATGGGCGCGCGTCGCGCGTTCCGTCTTGCTGTCGAACTCCGCGAGCACCCGGATCCGGACGGCGAGGCCGGCGTCGGTGTAGTAGTCGACCTTCACCTCGCGTACGTAGGCCTTCGCGTTCTCCCAGTCGAGCTTCTCGACCTGGTACTGCCGTGACTCATGCAGGTAGATCGCCTGCTCGTGGACGAGCACCGGCGCGGCGAAGCGGTCGACCTCGCCGATGACCCGCCGGCCGCCATCGGTGGTGTCGATGATGACCACGTTGTCGTTGCTCGCGGTGCGCAGCGACATCGCTTCGGCGGGGAAGGCCTGATCGGACCAGTGATACCGGCCGTCGGCCTCGTGGAGGATGCCCTGCTCGTCGAGATAGCTCAGTACGCCGGGCGTGTCCTCCGTGCCGAAGCGCTCGGTCCGCTCGAAAGGGACCTCGAAGGCCGCGCACTTGAGGTGTTCGACGAGGACGTGGAGGTTGTCGGGATTGACCAGGCCCGCTTCGGGCGAGCGGCCGAGGACGAACTCCGAATGTTGCACGACGTACTGATCCGTCGGCGAGCTCGTCGCGACCAAGAACGCGACGGAGAGATCCTCACGGCGGCCGGCGCGGCCGATCTGCTGCCAGGTGGAGGCGATGGTCCCCGGGTAGCCGACGAGGACGGCGGCCTGGAGCGCCCCGATGTCGATGCCCAGCTCGAGCGCGTTGGTCGAGACGACGCCGCGGACCGAGCCGTCGCGCAGACCTCGCTCGATGGCCCGCCGCTCCGAGGGTAGGTAGCCCCCGCGGTAGCCACGGATGAGGTCCGGCCGCCACTGCGGCTGCGGGAAGCGCGCTCGGAGATACGTGAGCAGCAGCTCCGTCTGGACGCGCGAGCGCGTGAACGCGATCGTCTGCACACCCGAGGCGAGCAGCGTCGCCGCGATGTCGCGCCCGACGAGGAGCGCGCTCCGCCGGATACCGAGGCCCGCGTTCACGACCGGCGGCTGGACGAACGCGACGACCTTCTCGCCGTGTGGCGCACCCGACTCGTCGATGACGGTGACCTCGTCCTCGACGTGCCGTCGCGCGAGCTCCTCGGGGTTCGCGATCGTCGCCGAGGTGAGGATGAACGTTGGATGCGAGCCGTAGAACGCGCAGATCCGCCGGAGCCGGCGCAGGACGTTCGCGACATTGCTGCCGAACACGCCGCGATAGGTGTGCAGCTCGTCGAGCACGACGAACCGCAGATTCTCGAACAGCTTCACCCACTTCGTGTGGTGGGGGAGGATCCCGGTATGGAGCATGTCCGGGTTCGTGATGACGACGTGGCCGGCGGACCGGATGGCGGCGCGCGCCTGCGGCGGTGTGTCCCCGTCGTACGTGTACGTCTTGAGCTCGATGGCCATGTCGCCCGCGAGGCGATCGAGCTCGGCGAGCTGATCCTGGGCGAGCGCCTTCGTCGGAAAGAGGTAGAGCGCGCGCGCCGACGGCTCCTTCGCGATCGCATCGAGGACCGGCAGGTCGTAGCAGAGCGTCTTGCCCGACGCGGTCGGCGTGACGACGACGGTGTGCTTCTTCGCGTGGATCGCGTCGAGCGCGGCCGCCTGATGCGAGTAGAGGGCGTCGATGCCCCGCGCGCGGAGGGTGCGGACGATGCGCTCGTCGAGCCAGCCCGGGTAGGGCGCGTAGACCGGCGCCTTGGCCGGAAGGCGCTCCCAGTGGGTGACCTGGGCCTGGAACTCCTCGTCGCGTTCGAGGATGTCGAGGATCTGCTCGAGGCTGGTGCGGGCTGGAAATCGAACGAGTGTTCGCACTGGACGCGCACGATATGGAACGTCCGTTCGGCAGTCAAGAGGTGCCGGAACGCCTATTGGTCGCGGGCCGCGGCTTGGGGGACCGCGCCCAGCTCAGCTGCCGGTGTCGAAATCGAGCGGGACGACGTGGATCCAGGTGAGCCCGGGCTTGAGCTTGAGCGGCGCGCCGCCGGCGTCCTTGAAGCGGTACATCTCGGTCCCCTCGCGCGACCACGTTCCGTCGTAGCGCTGACCGTCGCGCAGGAGGACGACCGGGCCGGTCCCGGTGGCGCGGATGTCGAGCGAGAAGGAGCCGAGCTCGTCCTCGACGATGCTCTTCACCTCGGTGATCTCGGTCTTGATGATGACGACGTTGTCCGGCCGCACCTCTTTCTTCGCGCCATCGTCCATCGTCGGCTTCCCGTCCTGCATCCGCTGGAAGGTGCCCGCCTCGGACCGGTACTCGACGCGCTGCTGGCCGGAGTAGGGGAGCGCGAGAGACGCGACGGCCTTGCCGCCGGCCGGCGGCTGCGCGCTGAACTCGAGGGGCGGCACGTCGACCTTCGTGTCGTCCTTCGCCGCGTCGCGCAGCCGCTGCGTCGAGGTGTACACGTTCTGCGGCGCGGCCCGCGAGCTCACGCGGTCGTACGCCTCGGCGTGCTGGAACTGGTCGACGTCGACGAACGCGCCGGTCTTTGCGGTGTTCCGGATGCGGTCGAGGACCGGCCCGGAGGCGCCCACGTGCGCGAGGATGCCGCGCAGCATGGGCAGGTAGTAGAGGTCGGAGAGACGCCCGCTCCTGATCGGCCCGACGCTCTGCGAATCGTGGGAGTGGAAGACGACCGCGTAGCGCGTGATGCCGCCCTCCACGAGCATCTCGAAGACGATGTCCGCGTCGGTCAGCCCGGACTGCGGCCGCGCCGCGGGATCGTTCGGCACGCGCGCCACGATCGGCCGCCGCTTCGTGGCATCAGCGCTCGGCGCGTCGGTCCCGCGTAGCGGCCAGATGGCCTTCGCCGCCGGCGCGACGCTCGCGCTCGGCGCCCCGCCGACGCTCGGGGGCGCGCCACCGCACGCGACGACGAGCATCGCGGCGAGGATCGCGAAGGCGCGCATACCGCGCCGCGAATGCAGCCCGCGTGCCCGGCCGCGTGGCACGGGCGGGCCCGCGCGCTAGGGGATGGCTAGCTGGTGCGCGAGCGGCGCCGCACCGCGACCACGGCGATGGCCGCGACGATCCCGACCCCGATCAGGGATGCGAGCAGCGCCTCGAACGACCCGCTCCCGCCGTCGGGCGAGATGCCGGTGAGGGCCTCGAACCAGTCCATGGAAACCTCCGCTCGCGTGATTCGCTATGGTCCCGCCGCAAGCCTAACCGCGGAGGTGGGACATGGCCGAACGGCGTCGCAAACGGGCCACCGCCCGCGCGCGGGACGTTTCGCTCGACGGACTCGACTGGCGCCAGCTTGGACCGTTCCGCGGAGGCCGGGTCGTCGCGGTCGCCGGCGATCCACGCGAGCGGAGCACGTTCTACTTCGGCTCCACCGGCGGCGGCGTCTGGAAGACGACCGACGGCGGCACCTACTGGCGGAACGTGAGCGACGGCTTCTTCAAGCGCGCCTCCGTCGGCGCCCTTGCCGTCGCGCCGTCCGACCCGAACGTCATCTACGCCGGTATGGGCGAAGCATGTATCCGCGGCAACGTCTCCCACGGCGACGGCGTCTACCGCTCCACCGACGGTGGGAGGAGCTGGACGCATCTGGGCCTGGCGGCCACGCGCAACATCGGCAAGGTCCGCGTGCACCCCGAGGACCCGGACACCGTGTACGTCGCCGCGCTCGGCCACGCCCACGGGCCGAATCCCGAGCGCGGCCTCTTCCGCTCCCGCGACGGCGGGAAGCGCTGGGAGCGCGTGCTCGCGCGCGGGTCGAAGGCCGGCGCGATCGACCTCTCGATCGATCCGACGAACCCACGCATCCTCTACGCGACGCTCTGGGAGACCGTTCGCAAGCCGCACCAGCTGCTCAGTGGCGGCGAAGGGAGCGGCATCTTCAAGTCGACCGACGGCGGCGACTCGTGGACCGAGCTGTCGCGGAATCGCGGTCTGCCGAAGGGGGTGCTGGGTAAGATCGGCATCGCGGTGTCGCCCGCGCGTCCGGAGCGGGTCTGGGCGCTCGTCGAGGCCATCGACGGCGCGGTCTTCCGCTCCGACGACGGAGGCGAGCGGTGGGAGCGGTGCTCCGAGGATCGCGAGCTCCGGCAGCGGGCGTGGTACTACCACCACATCTACGCCGATCCACGCGATCCCGAGACCGTGTGGGTGCTGAACGTCGACGCGTGGCGGTCGTCGGACGCGGGAAAGACCTTCATGCATATGACGATCCCGCACGGCGACCACCACGATCTGTGGATCGATCCGCAGGACCCGCAGCGGATGGTCGAGGGGAACGACGGTGGGGCCTGCGTGTCGTTCAACGGCGGCGCGTCGTGGTCGTCGATCTACAACCAGCCGACCGCGGAGTACTACCACATCACATCGGACGCGCGGGTGCCGTATCGGCTGTACGCCGCGCAGCAGGACAACTCGTCGATCTCTACGCCGACCCGGTCGAGCCTCTCGGGCGTCACGTGGTCCGACTCGTACGAGATCGGCGGAGGCGAGGCCGGCCACATCGCCGTTCGGCCCGACGAGCCGAGCGTCGCGTACGCGGCGGACCACCAGGGCCTCCTCACGCGCTACGACCACCGGACCGGGCAGATCCGCACGATCAATGTCTGGCCGGAGGCCTCCTCCGGCATCCCGGCGAAGGACCTGCGCTACCGCTTCAACTGGACCGCGCCCGTTGCCCTCTCCCCTCACGACCCCAACGTCCTGTACACGTGCTCGCAGTACGTCCACCGGAGCCGTGACGAAGGGACGACGTGGGAGATCATCAGCCCGGACCTGACCCGCGACGATCCGCGTACGACCGACGACTCCGGCGGACCGATCACGAAGGATCAGACCGGGGCCGAGTACTACGCGACGATCTTCGCCTTCGCGCCCGCCACGACGCAGCCGGGCCTGCTCTGGTCGGGGAGCGACGACGGCCTCATCCACGTCTCGCGGGACGATGGCAAGACGTGGACGAATGTGACGCCCCGCGCGATCGCTCCGTTCAGCCTCATCAGCATGATCGAGGCGTCGCCGCACGATCCCGCTGTCGCGTACGTGGCCGTGGATCGGCACAAGCACGATGACTTCGCCCCGTACCTGTACAAGACGGCGAACTACGGCCGAACCTGGACGAAGATCGCGGACGGGATCCGGGCGGACGACTTCGCGCGCGTCGTGCGCGAGGACCCCGAGGCGCGCGGCCTCCTCTACGCCGGCACCGAGACCGGCGTGTACGTCTCGCTTGACGACGGGGAGCGGTGGCAGCGCTGGCAGGGCCGTCGCCTGCCGGTCGTGCCGATCCACGACCTCATCGTGAAGGACGGCGACCTGTGCCTCGCGACCCACGGCCGATCGTTCTGGGTGTTCGACGACCTCTCGCCAGTGCGCGAGCTCGCCGCGCGTTCTCGCCGCGCCGGCCGAGCGCGGCTCTTCACGCCCCGCTCGAGCACGCGCTTCCGCACCTACGGTGGCTTCGGGTCGAAGACCGAGCCCGCGCCGGCGAAGAACTATCGCCATCCGGGCGGACGCATCTTCGCCTCGGTCGTCGAGGAGCGGCCCAACGGCGAGAAGGACGAGATCTATCTCGATGCCGGGAAGAACCCGCCGGACGGGGTCATCATCACGTACTGGCTCGATGCGGCGCCGACCGACATCACGCTGACGTTCCTCGACTCGCGCGCAAGGACCATCCGCTCGTACACGAAACGGCCGGCCGAGCCCGATCCGAAGGACAAGGAGCCCCGCGTGCCGGTCGAGGTCGGGATGAATCGCTTCGTCTGGGACATGCGCTACCCCGACGCGACGAAGATCGTCGACGATCCGTCGATGGAGCAGCTGGAGAACGCCCTCAAGGGTCCGGTCGCCGCACCCGGCCGTTACGGCGTTCGGCTCGAGGTCGACGGCGAGCGGCACGAGGCGCAGTTCGAGATCCGCAAGGACCCGCGCATCGACGCGACCGACTGGGACCTCGAGGCGCAGTTCGCGCTGCGCCGCCGGCTACGTGACGCGCTCGATCGCGATCACGCCGCGGTGAATCGGCTTCGCGAGGCGCGGAAGGACCCACGGCTCCCCGCGACCGCGCGGCGCACGCTCGACGCGATCGAGGCGCAGCTCATCCAGCCGCTCGCGCGGAGCCGGCAGGACACGCTGAACTTCGGGGTGCGGCTGAACAACAAGATCGCCGCGCTCATCGGCATCGTGTCGAGCGCCGACGCCGCCCCGACGACGCAGTCGGAGGAGGTCGCCGCGAAGCTCGAGCGCGA
>DASWCU010000152.1:0-2372 GCA_036389935.1 Candidatus Limnocylindria bacterium | reverse complement strand
CCCGCCGACTTCGGGCTCGCGCGCACGATCAACATCGCGCACCGGCTCACCGGGCACAACGCGGTGGGCCGCCGCGCCGAGGAGCTCGGCCTCGAGTTCGGCAAGGACGAGCTCCGCGCGATCACGCAGCGGATCAAGGCGCTGGCCGACGCCGGCCCGCTCTCGATGGACCAGCTGGACGCGATCCTCCGCGAATGGGTGGTGGCATAGGTGGCGGCGCAGGGTGGAAGGGACGTAGTTCCTCCGACGGACAGGCACAAGACGATCGCCGAGCACATCCTCTCGCGCGTCTCCGGCCGCGACGTCGTCGCGGGCGACCTCGTGATCGTTCCGCTCTCGCGGGTCATGGTCCACGACTCGGTGATCGACGCGGTGATCGCCGGGCTGCGCGACCTCGGGAAGGAGCGGGTGTGGGACACGAGCCGCGTGGCCGTGTTCGTCGATCACGCCGCGCCGGCCCCGACGCCCGTGGTGGCCGATTCGCACCGGGTGCTGCGCGAATGGGTGCGCGCGCAGGGGATCCAGACGTTCTACGACGCGGGCGAGGGCGTCTGCCATCAGATCATGGTCGAGGACGGCTATTGCGAGCCGGGCACGGTGATCGTGGGAAGCGATTCGCACAGCAACTCGTACGGCGCGGTGGGCGCGTTCGGCGCAGGCATGGGCGCCACGGACATCGCGGTCGCGCTCGCCCTCGGCCGGACGTGGCTTCGGGTGCCCGAGTCGATCAAGGTGACCTTCCGCGGCGCGCTCCGGCCTGGCGTGACGATGAAGGACGCGATCATGCGGGTCGTGCGCGAGATCGGGACCGACGGGGCGCGCTACGCGTGCGTCGAGTTCCACGGCGTCGGCACGCTGCCACAGGGCGATCGGATCACGCTCGCCGGGATGACGACCGAGATGGGCGCGAAGGCCGGGATCGTCGCGAACGCGCCCGAGGCGCCGGCGTGGTTGCGGCCCGATCCGGGTGCCCGGTACGCCCGAGCGGTCGAGATCGACCTCGGCACGCTCGCGCCGCAGATCGCGATCCCTCCGCGGGTGGACCAGGTATCCGACGTCTCCGACGCGGCCGGCATCCCGGTCGATGTCGTCTTCCTCGGCTCGTGCACGAACGGCCGGCTCGTCGACATGCGCCAGGCCGCGCAGGTGCTCCGGGGCCGGCGCATCGCGCCGCAGGTCAGGCTCGAGGTCGTCCCGGCCTCGCGCCGGCAGTTCGAGGACGCGATGGCCGACGGCACCCTGGGCATCCTCTCGGCGGCGGGCGCGGTCATCGGCAGCTCGGGTTGCGGCCCGTGCCTCGGCCGGACCGGCGGCGTGCTCGCCGGCGAGGAGGTGTGCCTCTCGACCGCGAACCGCAACTACCGCGGACGCATGGGCTCGCCCGACGCATCCATCTACCTCGGCTCGCCGTACGTCGCGGCCGTGGCCGCGCTCACCGGGATGATCGACGACCCGCGTCCGTACCTCGAGGCCGGTGACGCCGAGTTCGAGGCGCTGGTCGAGCGGCGCCGTGCCGAGCGGGGCGAGCGGGGCGCCGCCTCAGCCCGTTCCGGCGACCGCGCGCGCGACCTGCTCGTGGCCGTCGGCGAGCGGCACGCGCCCGAAGTCCGGGGCATGGAGGTGGACGACTGATGGCGCGCGCCTGGGTCTTCGGCGACGACCTGGACACGGATCAGATCCTGCCCGGACGCTATGCACCGTTCATGGTCGGCCAGGAGAAGTTCGCCGCGTACGCGTTCTGCGACGCGCGGCCCGGCTTCGCGAAGGAGGTCCGGCCCGGCGACGTCCTGGTGGGCGGTGAGAACTTCGGCTGCGGGAGCTCGCGCGAGTACGCCGTCGCCGCGCTCGTGAAGCTCGGCGTCGGCGCCGTCGTCGCGAAGAGCTTCGCCCGGATCTTCTTCCGCAACTGCGTCAACCTCGGCATCCCGGTCGTCGAGTCGGCCGACGCGATCGCACTGGTCCGCGACGGGGACCCCGTCACGCTCGACGCGGCATCGGGCGTGCTCCGGACGCCGCAGGGCGACGCGACGATCCGGCCGTTGGCCCCGTTCGCGCGCGAGATCCTCGAGGCCGGCGGTGTCGTCGCCTATCTCCGCACGCACGGAGACTTCCCGCCGACGGACTGAGCCCTGCGAGGCGGATCGCGTGCCGCGCCTCATCCGCCCGCGGTCGCACGGCGTAGCCGCTCGACACCGCCATCACGCGCCGAGCGCGTCGCGCATCCACGCGCCGAGCGCCTCGAGGAGCTCGGCGCGGTGTCCGGCTCCGGTGAAGTCGTGATCCGCGCCGGCGATCGTGACGACGCGGTGCACGGCGCCGGCCTGGCGCAGGACCTGCGCGTAGCGGTCCGAGTCATCCGGATCGATCGCCGT
>DASWCU010000151.1:0-17478 GCA_036389935.1 Candidatus Limnocylindria bacterium | reverse complement strand
CCGCGCCGTCGCGATGATGATGCGATCGGCGGGGTCGGGAGGCGCTCGCCCAGGCAGGCGAGTCGATGCGAGTGCGATCGCGTTGTCGACCGGCACGAAGGTGAGGAACGGGAGCGCCTCGCATCGGGCGATCCACTCCTGAGGCGGGATCGTGAGCTCAAGGCGGCCTCTGGCGACCAGCATCCCGATCTCCCAGACGCTGATGGATGACACGCGGATCGCTGCCTCGTCCACCAGCGAGTCGATGCGCTGCCGCGCTCGTTGCGAAAGCGCCGTCGAGCCGTCCACCCACCAGAGCAGGGCGTGGGTGTCCAGCACGATCACCGCAGCGCTTCCCAGTCCTTGTCGGCGACGGGCTTCGTCGGTTCCGCGTAGCGGCGTACCGTCCCGCGGAGTGGCTTCAGGAGCGCGGCCGGATCGCGCTCGTAGGGAACGATCTTGACGACGGGCGCGCCACGATCGGTGATCACGAGCTCCGTCCCGGTACGCTCGACTTCACGCATGTGCTCGAGGGCCCGCGCCTTGAAGCGGGACTTCGACACCGTGCCTCTTGTCATCTGACACCCGCCTCCCTCAGCCAATGGAACTAGAGTCACAATACCATGGTCACAACCGAGGAGGCCGGCCGCGCCGCTGTCAGTCGAGCCTCGAGCAACTTGATGAAGTCGTGCTGCCGGCGGCGCCCCGCCCCCACGTCCTCGAGATATGCCGCGAACTTCGCGCCGGTGCGCTCAAGCTCGTGGTCGTCTTCATCCCCGCCCGCGGGCTGGGAATCCTCACCACCCTCGTCTGCTTCGTTCCTGCGCCATGGGTCGTGCGGCCGCGGAAGCGGCGACGCGATCGACGAGCTCGCGCGCCGCGCCCGCATAGAGCGCCGCTGTGGTCGTGACGATCCACGAGGCGCCCGCCGCCACCAGGTCTGCCGCTGCGTCGGCGGTCCGCGCCGACATGCCGAACGGAATGCGGGCGGCACGCGCCCGCGCGATCGCGTCGCCGACGACAGCCTTGACCTCCGGGACATCCCGCTGTCCGGCGAAGCCCATGTCGACCGCGAGGTCGCCCTCGCCAAGGAACACGAGATCGACCGCCGGTGTCGCGGCGATCGCCTCGAGGTTGCGCATCCCGTCGAGCTCCTCGATCAGCGGGATGACCATCGTCTCGCGGTTCGCGAGCGTCAGGTACTCAGCGGGCTCATAGCCGACGCCGTAGCGGGCAGCGCGTGATGAGAACATCACGCTCCGCCGACCCTCGGGCGGGTACTTCATGGCCTCCGCCGCGCGCCGGGCGTCATCGGCAGAACGGACATGCGGGATCACCAGGCCGGATACGCCGGTCTCGAGGAAGCCGAGCAGAGTGGGTCCTTCGTTGCGGGGCACCCGCACGATCGCGTCGATCCCGGCGGCATCCGCCGCCCGCACGAGCTCGGCGCAGTCTCGCGGTGCAACGCCGCAGTGCTCGCCGTCAAGAAAGACGAAATCGAAGCCGCAGTAGCCGGAAAGCTCCACGAGCTCGGGTGAGTGGAAGGACAGCCAGGCGCCAAGGGCGACGCCCCCCTCCGCCACCTTGCGTTTTACGCTGTTTTCGCGCATTCGAGCCCCTTTTTCTCCAAGCCTTGACAAATACGCGAAATGCAATATATCTCCTCCACCAGATATGCCTTTTCGGAGAAGGCGTCACGCGAATCCGTACGCGGTCGGGCGGATGGCCCGCCGGGCCTCGTAGGTCGAGCGATGCCGCTTCCGGCAACGCGGCGCATCAACCGCAATAGCGCTCGCGACGCCGTGCACGGGAAGCTGCGCGATTGGATCGTCCGCGGCCCGCTCGAGCCGGGCGAGATGATCCGGGACATCGAGATCGCGGATCGCCTGGGCGTGAGTCGCACGCCGGTGCGCGAAGCGCTCGTCCGTCTCGAGCAGGAGGGGCTCGTCGAGATCCTTCCCGGACGCTGGACGCGCGTGAGCATCCTCCCCTTCGATCAGGCTGGCAATCTCTACGCGATCGGCGCGGTGCTCGACGGGCTCGCGGCCGACCAGTCCGCATCGCGCCTCAGCGCGTCCGACCTCGAGCAGATGCGCCGTACCAACGACCGCATGCTCGAGATCGAAGAGCCTCTCGAGCTGCAGAACCTGGACGAAGCGTTCCACGGCGTGTACGTGCACGCGGCGGCGAACCCCCGGCTCGAACAGCTACACGACAGCGTTCGCAACGAGCTGCGCCGGTTCGAGCGCGTCAATTTCCGACACCGCCTGACACCCGAGGTCGCGCACCGCGAGCACAACGCGATCCTATCGGCACTCCGAGCGCGCGACCCGGCCCGCGCGAGCGAGGCGGCTCGCTTCAACTGGGCGAACGCCTGGACGCGCGTCGAGGCGATGGTCGCCGATGCAGCGCGCGCGGCGGACACTGGAACAGGAACGCCGAAACGACGCGAGGAGGTGGCGAGATGAATCAGTCGATCACACGGCGCGAGGCCTTGCGGCTCGGCATCGTCGGTGGAGGTGCGGCGTTCCTTGCCGCCTGTCGTGGCAGCGGCGAGACCGCCACCACGGCGGCGAGCGCAAGCGCGGCCCCAACACCGATCACGCTCGTGCATGAGGCGGGGACGACGACGCTGCAAACGCCCGCGACGAAGCTCGGGATCATGCAGTGGCAGATCGCGGAAGCACTGCTCGCACTCGGGATCCAGCCCACAGCGCTGTCGGACGAGCAGCAGCCCGGTTCGGGCAATCCGTTCCCCGAGCATCTCAAGGGCAAGATCACCGGCTACAAGTCGCTCGGCAGCCGGATCACGCCGAACCTCGAAGTGCTGGCCTCCACGCAGCTGGATCTGATCATCGCAGACCGCAACGAACACCAGAAGGACTACGAGGCCTTCAGCAAGATCGCGCCGACTGTCCTACAGGACACGAACAGCTACAAGAAGCTGATCCCGAACTTCGATCAGCTCGCGCAGGCCACAGGCACGCAGTCGAAAGGGACCCCGGTGAAGCAGGCGCTCGCCGACGACATCGCGAAGGTGAAGGCCAAGGCCGGAGGCAAGGCCGGACCGCGCGTCCTCGTGGGCATCTTCACGCCGGATCGGATCTTCGCGTACTTCGCTGACTCGTTCCAAGGCGAGCTGATGCAGGACCTCGGCGCGACCTACACGTACCGGGGGAATCCAGCCGCGCCGACGGAGGCGATCGGTCTGGAGGCTCTCCCCGCCGTGAACGCTGACGTCTACATCTGGCTCGCCTACACCGGACCGACCGTGCTCGACACGTTCAAGGACAGCCCCCTGTGGACGAACTTGCCTCCGGTGAAGAACAAGCGCTCGTTCGTCGTGAGCCGGGAGGTATGGGGGCTCGGCCGCGGCGTCATCGCCGTCAAGCAGATGGCCGCGCAGGCGGTCGGCTTCCTGTACCCGGCGTAGGGTTCCGGCTCAAAGGGCCTCGGGATGCAGGCATCCCCGTCGCTGAACGCGCCACCGGTCGACCGCGCGGGTACGCGGGCGGCGCTCGTGATCCTCTTTGCCGGGATCGCGGCGCTCCTTGCTTTCGCGGTCAGCCTCACCTTGGTCGCGGGACACCGCATCGATCTTGAGATCGCGCTGCCGGCGATCTGGGCGCCGACCACCGTGACCGACAGCCTGATCGTCCACGATCTGCTGCTCCCGCGAGCTCTCGTCGCGGCGATGGTCGGGGCGAACCTCGCGGTCGCCGGGGCGCTCATCCAAGGCGTGACGCGCAATCCCATCACCGAGCCCTCGATCATCGGCGTGAACGCGGGCGCGGCGCTCGCGGTCGTGTTCGTGACGATCGTGCTGCCGGTGCTCGTGGGCGGCCCGACGGCGGGCGTCGACGTGCTGCCGTGGTTCGATCTCGCACTTCTGCCGCTCATCGCATTCGTCGGCGCAGCGGCTGCCGCGCTCACCGTGTACGCGCTCGCGTCCACGGGCGTGGTGACCCCGGTGCGCCTTGCCCTCGCCGGTGTCACAGTGGCGATCTTCGGACAGTCCCTGGTGCTCGGTGCCGTCCTGCTCAGCAGCGCGGCGGTGCGTTTCCTGGTCCGCTGGATGGTCGGCGGAGTCGACGGCATGACGTGGCGGCACGTCGCCACGATCGCGCCGTACGCGATCGTCGGCCTCGTGGCCGCGCTGCTGCTCGCGCGCGCGGTCACGGTGCTGTCCCTGGGCGATGACGTCGCGCGGGGACTGGGCCAGCGCGTCGAGCGCGTGCGCCTCGCGGCGATCGCGCTCGTCGCGATCCTCGCCGGCGCGTCTGTGTCGGTCGCCGGCCCGATCGCGATGGTCGGGCTCATGGTCCCGCACGTCGCGCGCGGCCTGGTCGGCACGAGCTACCGCCTCGTGATCCCGGCGAGCGCGCTGCTCGGCGCGGCCCTCATGCTCACGGCCGATGTCGCGGGTCGCGTCGTCGCACCGCCCGGCGAGACGCCGGTCGGCGTGTTGACCGCGGCGATCGGGACGCCATTCTTCATCGGCTTGGCCCGCCGCACTCGGGGCTCGTCGTGAGCGCTGCGGTCGCGACGGTCTCGGTCAGGCGGGCCGAGGTGCATCCGCTCCTCGTCATCGCGGGGCTCGCGGTCATCGTCGCCGCGCTGGTGGTCATCAGCACCGGGCTCGGTGCGGTCTCGATCGCGCCCGAGCGCGTGCTCGAGACGTTCTTCGCCGGCGGCACCCTCGCGGAGCAGCGCATCGTTTACGACCTGCGTCTGCCGCGGATCCTCGTCGCGCTGCTCGTGGGCGCGGGACTGGCGTGCGCGGGCACGATCCTCCAGGCGGTCACGCGGAATCCGCTCGCGTCGCCGGCGGTCGTCGGCATCAACGGCGGAGCTGGCCTCGCCGCGGTCGCGGTGCTGTTCCTCCTTCCAGCGGCGCCCGAGAGCGCGCTCTCGCTCGCCGCCGCCGGCGGGGCCGCGATCGCCGGCTCCGCGACCTACGTCCTCGCGCGCAAGAACGGCGTGGTCGCGCCGGTGCGGCTCGCGCTCATCGGCATCGCCGTCGGCGCGCTCTGTCTCGCTCTGATCCAGCTCCTCATCATCCGATACATCATCCTCGGCGACTTCCAGGTCGCTCTGCGCTGGCTCACGGGGAGCCTCTGGGCGCGCAGCTGGGATCACGTCCTCCAGATCGCGCCGTGGTCCCTGGTGCTCGTGCCGACCGCATGGCTCCTCGCCGATCGCCTCGACCTGCTGCTCATGGGCGACGATCTTGCACGTTCACTCGGATCGCGCGTCGAGACGCTGCGTGGCGTCGCGCTTGTGGTCGCTGTCGGGCTCGCGGCGTCGTCGGTCGCGGTCGCCGGGACGATCGCTTTCGTCGGACTCATCGCGCCGCACCTCGCGCGCGCGCTCGTCGGCCCCAAGCATCGCGTCGTGGTGCCAACGGCCCTGCTGCTCGGGGGACTGCTCGTCCTGCTGGCCGACACGGTCGGGCGGACCGTCTTCGCGCCGACCGAGGTGCCCGCGGGGCTCATCACCGCGCTGTTGGGGGCTCCGTTCTTCCTGTATCTACTGCGATCCGGCGCCCGGCTGTAGAGGAGGCGGTCCATGAGACTTCAGACCGATCACCTGACCCTCGGCTACGGGAGGCTCACCGTTGTCCCGGATCTGTCGCTCGACGTGCTCGACGGCAAGATCACGAGCCTCGTCGGTCGCAACGGCTGCGGGAAAAGCACACTGCTGCGCGCGATGGGCCGGCTGCTGAAGCCGCAACGCGGCGCGGTCGTGCTCGACGGAACGGCGATCGCGACAGCCTCGACACGCGAAGTGGCCCAGAAGCTCGCCGTACTCCCGCAGGGACCGACCGCGCCGGAGGGCATGACGGTCCGCGACCTCGTCGAGCAGGGACGCTATCCGTACCGCGACTTCTTCGGCGTCCGATCCGACGACGACCGGCGACTCGTCGCGTGGGCGCTCGAGCAGACCGGCATGGCCGAGTTCGCCGCGCGGCCGCTCGAGAGCCTCTCCGGCGGCCAACGCCAGCGCGGATGGATCGCGATGGCGCTCGCGCAGGACACCGGCATCATGCTCCTCGACGAGCCTACGACGTTCCTCGACGTCGCTTACCAGCTCGAGCTCATGGAGCTTCTCCGCGACCTCAACGCGAAGCACGGCCGCACGATCCTGATGGTCCTCCACGACCTCAACCAGGCGGCGCATTACTCGCACCATCTCATCGCGATGAAGGACGGCGCGATCTACGCCGCCGGTTCGCCGCGCGACGTCCTCACGGCGAAGATGGTGCGCGACGTGTTCGGCGTCGAGGCCGATATCACCGCGGATGCGCGCTCGGGCTCGCCGCTCTGCATCCCGCACGGCCTCGCGCCGGGCGCCGTGGCACCGGAGGGCGAGTTCGAGACCGCCGCCGCGGCGGTCGCCCACGAGGGAGCGCGAGCGTGACGCTTCGTGTCGCCGCAACGCAGATGCGCACTGGTCCGGACAAGGAGCGCAACCTGGAGGCCGCCGTGCGGCTCATCGACCTTGCGGCCGAACGCGGCGCTCGGGTCGTCGCCTTTCCGGAGGTTTTCAACATCCGCGGCAAGGGGCTCTCAACCCCGAACGCCGAGCCGATCCCCGGGCCGACCACCGATCTGCTCAGCGAGAAGGCGCGGGCGCGCCGGATCTGGATCCTCGGCGGCAGCATCCCTGAGCGCGCGCCGGAGGCGGCGCCGCGCCTTTTCAACACGAGCACGCTCATCTCGCCGGCAGGTGAGATCGTCGCGCGCTACCGCAAGATCCACCTCTTCGACGTGATGCTGACGGACGGACCAACCTCACGCGAGTCGGACACCTACGCCCCCGGCGACGAGATCGTCACGGCGGATCTCGACGACACGCGCGTCGGCCTCTCCGTCTGCTACGACCTGCGCTTCCCGGAGCTCTACCGCGCGCTCGCGATGGCAGGTGCGCGGATCGTGTTCGTCCCGTCGGCGTTCTCCGCAATGACCGGCGCGTACCACTGGCACGTCCTGCTCCGGGCGCGTGCGATCGAGGACCAG
The DNA here is from genome assembly GCA_036389935.1 of Candidatus Limnocylindria bacterium. Taxonomy (GTDB): domain Bacteria; phylum Chloroflexota; class Limnocylindria; order P2-11E; family P2-11E; genus UBA4735. Next base: position 10,480 of record DASWCU010000151.1, on the reverse strand, counting down.
TTCTTCGTGGTCGCGCCGGCCCAGATCGGCGGGACCGCCGGTGCCATGGACACGTACGGTCACGCGCTCATCGCCGATCCTTGGGGCCGCGTGATCGCCGAGGCAGGTGACGGCGACGAGCTGATCACGGCCGACCTCGATCTCGACTCGCTCGCCCGCATCCGCGTCGAGCTACCGCTGCTCGCGAACAGGAGGCTCTGAAGATGCGCGCCGCGCTCCTGAATGCGATCAACGCACCACTCACGATCGAGCGCGTCGACCTCGCGCCGCCCTCCCGGGGCGAGATCCTCGTGCGGATCGGCGCGAGCGGCGTCTGCCACAGCGACACGTTCATCCTCGACGGCCAGGCGGTCTATCCGCTCCCTGTGATCCCCGGACACGAGGGCGCTGGAACGGTCGAGGAGATCGGGCCGGGTGTCGAGGGGATCGCCGCCGGCGACCGCGCGGTCCTCGCGTTCCGCCCGCAGTGCGGACGGTGCGAGCAGTGCACCCGTGGCCGTCCGGTGCTCTGCACAGGACACACGACGCCCGCCTCGGGCATGTTCGATGGCACCGCGCGCGTGACGCGCCATGGGACTCCCGTCGCGGTCGCGTCACGGCTGGGCACGTTCAGCGAGTACGTCGTGGCGCCGGCCGAGCAGGTGATCCCGATCCACGAGGACGTCCCGATGGATGTGCTCGCGCTCATCGGCTGCGGGGTGACCACGGGGTTCTGCGCGGTCACGAACGCCGCCCGCATCGAGGCGGGAGCGAGCGTGGCGATCATCGGCTGCGGCGGGGTCGGCCTGTGCTCGGTCATGGCGGCCTCACTGGTCGGCGCGCGGCACATCGTCGCGGTCGACGTGCGCGACGCGAAACTCGCGCTTGCACGCGAGCTCGGCGCGACCGCGACGCTGAACACGCTCGCGATCGCGAAGTCCGCCGATCCGGCCGAACGCAGCCGGATCGCCCTGGAGGCGCTGCGCGACATGACCGGCGGCGGCGTCGACTATGCCATCGAGGTGACCGGGATCCCCGACTGCATCGAGCTGGCGATCGAGTCGCTGCGCCCACGCGGCACCGCGATCGTGGTCGGGCTCGGCTTCGGCCAGCGGCGTCCCACGTTCGATCCGCTCGCGGCGATCTTCAAGGAGCGCACGATCAAGGGCTCCTGGTATGGAACGGCGCGCCCGCGCGTCGACTTCCCGCTCATTGCCGGCTTCTACGCAGCTGGGCGCCTACCGCTGGACCGGCTCGTCTCCCGGCGTTTCTCGCTCGACGGGATCAACGACGCGTTCGAGGCGCTCCACGGTGGCGATGTCGCGCGCTGCGTGGTCATGTTCAACGGTGAACGATCGCCCGAGCGCGTGGGGACCGCTGCGGGTGCCGCGCGATAGCGACCACCGAGCCACTCGTACTCCGTGACGCACTCGTTCGGAGCGGCACGGAGCTCGAGCAGGCCTCGCGGACCTCGATCGCGCTGCGGGATGGTCGGATCGCCGTCCTGGGTCCGGACCGCGACGTCCGAGCGCTCGTGCCGGGCGCGCGCGTCATCGACCTCGGCGGCGCGCTCGTCCTGCCTGGCTTCATCGACACGCACACGCACCTCGGCTGGGCGGGCGAAGGGCTCTGGACGGTCGCGCTGGGCGCTGTCTCTGATCGCTCCACGGCGCTCGAGCGCGTGCGCATCGCCGCGACGCGCATCGATCCGGGGCTGTGGATCACTGGCGGCGGCTGGGACCGCGCCGATCTGCGGGACGCCGATCTGCCTTCTCGCGCCGAGCTTGACACCGTCGCCGGCGACATTCCCGTGTATCTGGTCTCGGAGGACCACGATGCGGCGATCGTGAACTCGCACGCGCTCGCTCTCTTCCACATCGATGCCGCGACGGTCGACCCGCCACGTAGCGTCATCGAGCGTGACGCGCGCGGCGGGCCCACTGGGAGGCTGTTCGGTCGGATCGTCCGCGGTCGGATGACCGCGGCGACAGTGCCGCCAGCCGATCGCCATCGCCGTCGCGCCGAGCTGCGGGCCGCGATCCGCGAGCTGACGCGGCGCGGCGTCACCGAGGCGCACGACATAGCGACCTATCCCGTTACGGCACGGACGCCGATCGTGCACCACGAGCGCGGGTTCACCGACGCGACGCTCTTCGAGGATCTCGACGATGCTGGTGAGCTGCCGCTCCGAGTCAGTGTCCGCCCGTATCTCGGACGCTGGGCCGAGACGGCCGAACGTTCGCGGACGGCGCCGCGTGCGCTCATCCGCTGCCACGGTGTGAAGATGATCATTGACGACGGCCGCTGGTCCGAAGGCCCGGGCGAAGGCCGCTACGAGTTCCGCTATCCCGGCTTCGACCAGACGCTCGCGTGGATGCGCGAGGCGGACCGCGCGGGCCTCGACGTCACGCTGCATGGGCTGGGCGACGTGGCCGTCTCCGAGGCACTGGACCTCTTCGAGGCCATCGCGAAGACGGAGTCATCGCGGCCGCGCAGGCAGCGCCTCGCGCACGGTCGTCGGATATCCCGGCCCGACATCGAGCGGATCGCGCGTCTGGGCGTCGTCGTTGAGGCACAGCCGTGGGAAATCGTTGAGGAGCTTCCGGTCATGGCACGTCGCTTCTCACGAGCGTTCCTCGCGACCGCCTACCCGTTCGGCGACCTACTGGCTGCTGGCGCGCGTGTCGCATTCAGCTCGGACTGGCGCATCGTCCCGCAGCGGCCGGACCTCGCGGACATGGATCCCCTGCGGGCGATCGCCGCGGCGGTCAGTCGCCTCCCGCTCGGAGGGCGCGAACCGTGGCAGCCCGAACAGCGCATCAGCGTCGCGCAGGCGATCCGCTGCTACACCGAGCATGCCGCTTGGGCCGACCGCGCTGATGATCGTCGCGGTGCGATCCGCGAGGGCAACGATGCTGACCTCGTGGTGCTCTCTGAGGACATCGTGGCCGATCCCAGATCGCTGGAACGCGCGCGGATCACACACACGATCGTCGCCGGCTCCGTCGTTTTCGGATTCGGAGCGACCGCCCACGATCCACGCTGATGAGCTAGATCGTGGACTCCCCGGCGGGCAGTGGGAGCGAGCGGCTGAGCGAGGCGGGCAAGAAACGCGCTGCCGAAGGCGGCGCGGGCGCGCAGAGGGGCGCGAGCGGTCGGCGCGGGCGCGGGCTCGACGAATTAGCGGGAGCGCGCGGGGTCCGTCGCCCGGCCTTCGGTCCTACGCGGCGTTCACGAGCGCGCGGCTCCGCAGGAGCGCGTCAGCGCGCAGCGGCATGAAGATCCCGTGCGCCAGGACCTCGGCCTGCCCTTCGCGGCTGAGGAGGAACGCGATGAGCTCTCCGAGGAGCGGGTCGAGCTCTCGCGCCGGTCGCTTGTTCGCGACGAGGTAGAAGACGCGGCTCAGCGGATAGCGACCGCGCGCGACCTCCTCCTGGCTCGGCGCGATGTATGGACCTTCGGCCGCTTCGGCGATGGCGAGCGACCGCACCCCGTCGGCCAGGAACGCCATCCCGGTGATCCCGATCGCGGCGGGATCGCGCGCCACGTTCTCCGCGACCGGGATGACGAGGTCGACGAAGTTCAGGTCATCGCGCCATTCGCCGCGCGTTCCGTCCCAGCTCAGGACCCGCTGCCGGAAGAATTCCTCGTAACCGTTCCAGGGCCGCGGTGACCACGCCGAGATCGGTCGGCCGGCCCACGCGGCGTCGAGGCCGAGCTGGCCCCACGTCGTGATCGCCTCGCCGCCGCGCGCGCGGGTCATCGAGAAGATCCGATCGAGCTGCGCGTAGCCGAGGCGCTCGAGCGGATTGTCCTGATGGACGATCACCGTCAGCGCATCGAGGAAACCGCGATGCCGCCAGCTTCCGCCCGAGATCGGCACGACGAGCGGCGCGTACCCAAAGGTATCCATGAGCGCGCGCAGGTCGTCGGGTTTCAGCTCGCGCGATTGCAGGCTGAAGTCCGCCTCGCCGGCGATGAGGCGCTTCGCGCCGGGACTGCCGCCGTACGGCGGCGACACTTCGATCCGCGCGTCGGGCTGCCGCTCGCGGAAGGCCCGGATCCAGCGCTCGACGAGGAAGGGCAGCACGTCCGTCGCGGTCCCACGAAGGATGCCGCCGACCCGCCGACCCGGTACGTACGGCGGCAGCGCGGGGTCCAGCGCGGGGCGCAGCAGCTCCGGCTCCGGCAGCGGCCGGCCCGTCTTCGCCCATTCCGCCGGGCCGGCGGCCGCGGTGTGGGCGGGCGACGCGGGCCGCACCGTCACGGCGGTGTCGTGCCCTTGCGCCTGGCCTGCTGGCCCGCGAGCGTCAGGTTCGTGACGACGAGCGCGGTGAGGAGTACCAGAAGGACCCATCCCACGGACTCGCGCAGCGCATCGCCGCCGTAGGTCGCGGCCGCCCAGGCGATCGCGAGCGACACGGCGATGCCGATGGCGAGCTGCCCGTCGTCGACGAGCAGACCGTACGTGTTGTCCCAGACGGCGCGGAGCACCCTAGACATTACGGGCCGCCACGTGGGCCCCCTGCGGGAGGAGCGCCCGCAGGATGCGGACCGCGAGCCAGCTCGCCGCGAGGAACACCGCGAGGATGACGACCAGCGAGGCCGCGTCCCCGGGCCACTCGGCGCCGAGCCCTTCGGCGAACCAGAACACGCCGAAGCTCGTCAGCATCGCGCCGACCCCGAACTTCATCCAGTTCTCAGGGACCATCGTGAGCGGCTGGCGGAGCATCGCGCCCAGCGCGATGACGATCACGCCGGCCGCGATCGCGCCCGCGACCGCCGACGTCAGCGCCGCCCCTCCGGCCGCTCCGAAGGCGATGACGATGAACGCGACCTCGGTGCCCTCGAGCAGCACGGCCTTGTAGGCGACCGCGGTGCCGATCCAGTCCCATTCCGTCTTGCGCAGGCCCTGCGCCCGGAGCTCAGCGAGCTCGCGCTGGTAGATGAGCTCTTCGTCGTGCAGCGCGACGATGCCGGCGAACCGGAGGATCGCCTTGCGCAGCCAGCGCATGCCGAACAGCAGCAGGAGCGCCCCGACGATGCCCTTCAGGAGATGCTCCGGCACGACCGTCACCAGCGTGACACCCAGGAGCGCAATGATGATGGCGAGCGTCACCACCGCGCCGAGCGTCCCAAGCAGAGGCGCGCGCCAGCCACGGGTCACGCCGACGGCGAGGACGATGGTCGTCGCCTCGACGAACTCGACGGCGCTGGCGATGAAGGCGGGCGTCGCGGCGATCGCGAGATTGGCGAGATCCATGCGCGTGCCTCCCGTCCCGACCGAACGATGTGATTAGTAGCAGATATTACACGAAACGTACGTTACTGCTCAGGAGGCGGACGGCAGGGCGCGCGGCTTGGGCCGGCCGGCCTCCTTCGCTCTCACCCTCGGGGCACGGCCCTCGCCGGTGCCGCGCGCCTGCTGGGCGAACACCCGAGCCTCGAACTCCTCGAGCATCTGGCGGCAACGCCGGACCCAGCCTTCGGCGTCGCGTCGCTTCGGTGCGCCGAACCAATCCCGCTGGCGGACCTGTTCGAGCCAGTTCACGATCTTCTCGTACTCGGCGCGGATCTCTTCGGCTTCCTCGTACGTGAAGTTCTTGCGGAAGGTCTCGAACTCGATCTCCTTCTGGAAGTTGACCTCGCAGTTCTCGACGATCTCCTCATAGTGGCGGCTGGTCTGGTCATTGAACTGCGAGATGAGCTTGCGCTCCTCATCCGGGGACTGACGGTCGAGCGGCATGAGGTGGTACTCGCCGGCCGAGGCGGTGATGCGACCGAGTACGGGGTCGAGGTCCGCGCGGACGGCGGCGGTGTCGGGGAACACGCAGACGGATTGCTGGAGGTAGATCGCGCCGATCTTCTTCAGCTGTCGCCAGACCGCGACCCGCCCCGCGGTCGGAGTGGGCGGCATTCGATAGACGAGCACGACGAAACCGAACTTTGCTCGCCCGGCCCCGGCCTTCCTGCCTATGCGCTTCGCGGTCTTCCGGACGGCGCTCATCGGCAGGGAGTGTAGCGTCGTTTGACGGATGCGGCTGTTGACGCGTAACGTCCACTGCAGGTAACAGGTGTGACTAGAAGCGGAGCGCGCCCGTGAACGGCCTCACCCGCCGCGAGCTCCTCCGCGCCGTCGCGGCGGCAGGGGCGGGCGCCGCGCTTGGGGCGGCCTGCGAGCCTGGGGCCGCGCCCGCGGGCGGCAGCCCGCCCGTGACCGGCGGCGCGGCCGGCCCCGACACCGTCGTGACGAGCGGCGTCGCCGACGTGCAGACCCTGAACCCGATCCTGTCGAACGACGGATCCTCGCAGGTCGCCTGGGAGCTGATGTTCGAGTCGCTCGTCGTGCCCGACCCGAAGACCGGGAATCCCGCACCCTGGCTGGCGGAGCGTTGGGATCAGAGCTCCGACGGCCTCACCTACACGTTCAAGCTCCGCTCGAACGTGACCTGGCACGATGGGCGGCCGTTCACCGCCGACGACGTGAAGTTCACCTTCGACGCCATCCTCGACCCGAAGGTGCAGACCGCGCTGCGCAGCAGGCTCGACGCGGTCGCGTCGACCGACGCGCCGGACCCGCTCACGTTCCGGATGCGACTCAAGGGGAGCTCGTGCCCAACGCTCATCAACGCGATGGTCACTCCGATCGTCCCGAAGCACCTCCTCGCCGGCTCGTCCGACTTCAACAAGGACGCATTCGGCACCAGCAGGCCGGTCGGCACCGGCCCGTTCACGTTCGTCGAGTGGGTCAAAGACGATCACGTCACGCTGACCGCGAACCCGAGCTACTGGCACGGCAAGGCGAAGATCGGCCGCTGGATCCGCAAGGTCGTGAAGGACAACACCGTCGCGGCCGCCCAGCTCCGATCCGGCGAGCTCGACTGGGCGATCGTCCAGCCGGAGAGCTTCGACGACCTGAAGGCTGAGGCGCGGCTGAACGTGCTGCGGTACGGGAACTCGACGATCAACTACATCGCCTACAACCTGGACCGCCCGCTCTTCCAAGACAAGCGGATCCGCCAGGCGCTCACCTACGCCCTGGACCGCGCATCGATCATCAAGACCCTCTTCAACGGCCAGGGCGAAGTGCTCCATTCGCCGATCCTCACGTTCTCGTGGGCGTACGACCCGAACGTGAGGCAATACCCGTTCGATCCCGAGCGCGCGAAGCAGCTGCTGGCCGAGGCCGGATGGACGGCCGGGGCCGGCGGCGCGCTGCAGAAGGCCGGCGTCCCGCTCCGCTTCGCGATCGCGACCAACGCCGGCAACAAGGCCCGCGAAGGCGTGCTCACGATCGCCCAGGACCAGTGGCGGAAGGTCGGCGCCGACGCGCAGCAGCAGCTCCTCCAGCTGAATGCCCTGAACGAGAAGCTGCAGCGCACGCATGACTTCGATGCCGTCGTCGGCCAGCTCGTGCCCGGCGTCGATCCCGACCAGACGTCGTTCTGGTCCTCGAAGGAATATCCGGGCGGCCAGAACTTCGGCCACTACAGCAGTCCCGCCGCCGACGCGCTCCTCGAGCAGGGCCGGACGCTGGCCGGCTGCGACCAGACCGCGCGCAAGGCGATCTACGATCGCCTGCAGGCGACGCTCATGGATGACCTGCCGGTGACGCTCCTGTACCAGCCGGTGACGCTCATCGCGCACGATCGCCGGCTGCGCGGCATCGCTCCGACCGTTTACGCGCGTCCGCAGTGGAACCTCGCGGAGTGGAGCTGGGGCGCGTAGGCGCTGGAGGGCGCGACGACCCGATACGCCGCGCGGCGACTCATGCAGGCGATCCCGACGGTCTTCGGGGCGACGCTCCTGGGCTTCGCGCTCATCCATCTCGCGCCGGGCGACCCCATCCGTTTCTTCGCCGGCAACGCCGGGAGCCTGCCTCCGGATGAGCTCGAGCGGCTGCGCCACCTCTACGGCCTCGATCAGCCGATGCCGCAGCAGTACCTCGCCTGGCTCGCGCAGCTCGCGCGATTCGATTTCGGCACCTCGTTCACGAGCCATCAGCCCGTCCTGAGGCTCATCCTCGAACGGCTTCCGGCCACGCTGACCTTGGCGCTGACCGCGCTCGCGCTCGGCACGGCGCTCGGCGTGCTGGCCGGCGTGCTGCCCGGCCTTCGCCCCGGCGGTGCCGCGGACGCGATCACACGGGTCGTCGCCGTCCTCGGGAACGCGGTGCCGGCGTTCTGGTTCGGGCTCATCTTCATCCTGGCGTTCTCCGTGAGCTGGCACGTGTTCCCCTCGGGCGGGATGACCACGATCGGGCGTGCCGGATTCGACCCGCTCGATCGCCTGTGGCACCTCATACCGCCGGCGCTCGTCCTCTCGCTGCACGGGATCGCCGAGATCTCGCGATTCGTGCGCACGCAGACGCTCGAGGTCGTCCGCCAGGACTACGTCCGGACCGCGCACGCGAAGGGCCTGGGAGCGGGCGTCATCGCTCGGCGGCACGTGCTCCGAAACGCGCTCATGCCGCTGGTCACCATCCTTGGTGGCTCGCTGCCGACGCTCTTCGCGGGCGCGGTCGTCGTCGAGTCGGTCTTCTCGTGGCCGGGCATGGGACGCATGGCGGTCGACGCCGCGTTCGCGCTCGACTACCCGGTGTTGATGGGCCTGCTGCTCCTCCTCTCGGTGTTCGTCGTGATCGGGAACCTGCTCTCGGATCTCGCCTACGGGGTGGTCGACCCACGGATCAAGCTCGCATGAGCGTCCCGGCGGAGCTCTCGCGGATCGCGGTGCCTCCCGCGTTGGGCGCGAGCGCGGAACCGGCGTCGCGCGGCCTCTGGCGGGACGCGCTCGCGCGCCTCTCGCGCGACCGGCTCACCATCGCCGCCGCGGCGATCGTCGCGGTCTGCGTCGTGCTCGCGCTGCTCGCCGACATCATCGCGTCGACGCTCGGCGTCTCGGCGACGCAGGTCGATCTGCCGCACCGGTTCCAGGCGCCCTCGAGCGCGCACTGGCTCGGGACCGACGAGTTCGGCCGCGACCAGCTCGCCCGGCTCCTCCAGGGCGCGCGCGTGTCCCTTGGTGTCGCGAGCTCCGCCGCGCTGATCAATCTCGTGCTCGGCGTCAGCCTCGGGACGACCGCGGCGATGTACGGGGGCATCGCCGACGACGTGTTCACGTGGCTCGTGAACACGATGCGATCCATCCCGAGCCTCTTCCTGCTCCTCATCATCGCCGCGCTGTTCCGCGTCGGACCGGCCGGCCTCGCGGTCATCATCGGCCTCACCAGCTGGATGGGCCCGGCCCGCCTGGTCCGCGGGCAGGCGCTCGAGACGAAAGCGTCCGAATACATAACCTCGGCGCGCGCGGTCGGCGCGCCGGAGCTCCGGATCATGCTGCGCCACGTGCTCCCGAACCTCGTCCCGATCATCTCGGTGCTGGTCGGGATCGATGTCGGGCAGGCGATCCTCCGGGAGTCGGCGCTCAGCTACCTCGGCCTGGGCGTCCAGCCACCGGACGCGAGCTGGGGGAACATGCTCACGAACGCGCAGGCATACTTCTCGCGCGGTCCGTGGCTCGTCATCGCGCCGGGCGCGGCGATCACGCTCATCGTGTGGTGCCTCTACGCCATCGGCGACGGACTCCGGGACGCGCTCGACCCGCGCCTCGCGCGGTGAGCAGGGGAGGAAATGCCGAGCGCCGAGCACAGCGTCATGATCGCGCGGCCGGTCTCGGACGTGTACGCGTACGTCCTGGATGGCGAGAACGCCCAGAGCTGGCGACCCGGGGTGAGCGACGTCCGGCGCCTCACGCCCGGCCCCGACCGGGTGGGCACCCGCTACGCGCAGGGGATGAAGGGCGGCCCGGGCGGCCGCATCGACGCTGACTACGAGATCAGCGAGCTGGTCCCCGATCGGCTCATCGCGTTCAAGGTCGTCGCCGGGCCGGCGCATCCGACAGGCCGCTACGAGTTCACCCCGACGGCCGCCGGAACGAACCTCCGCTTCAGCCTGACCTTCGAGCCGAACGGCATCCGCGAGCGGTTACTGTCGCCGATGGTCGCGCGGACGATGCCGAAAGAGGTCGCGACGATCGACAACCTGAAACGGGTGCTCGAGACGCCGCCGCGGCCCTGAAGGCGGCGGTCTCGCGTGCGTGAGCGCGATCGCGGCCCGAGCGCCCCGCGCAGCGACTTGAGCGAGACCGAGCGCGTGCGCGAGATCTACCAGAAGATGGCCCCGGGCTACGACCGGCAGCTCGACTTCGCCGACCGGTTCTTGTTCGGCGAAGGTCGGGCGTGGGTCTGCTCGCAGGCGAGCGGAGACGTGCTCGAGCTCGGCGTCGGCACCGGCCGCAACCTGTCCTTCTATCCGCCCGATGTGCGCCTCACGGCGATCGACCTCAGCCCGGCGATGCTCGAGGTCGCGCGCCGCCGCGCTCGGGAGCTCGGCCGGGCCGTCGATCTGCGGCTCGGCGACGCGGAGCGCCTCGAGTTCGCCGACGGCTCCTTCGACAGCGTGGTGATCACGCTCGTCCTCTGCACGGTCCCCAGCCCAGG
>DASWCU010000150.1:0-24869 GCA_036389935.1 Candidatus Limnocylindria bacterium | reverse complement strand
CGTGCACCTTCACGATCAACTCGAGCAGCGCCGGCTCGAACACGATCCACGCTACGACGACCCTCACTGTCGGGGGGCTCAGCCTCACGCGGGCCACCGGCGACAGCCACGCCGGCGACGGTCCGGACGTGAACAAGACCTACGTCGCCGGCCCGACCCCGACCCCAAGCCCGACGCCGCCGCCGGTGTCCTGCTGCGGTGGGTTCATCCCGACGCCGACCCCGGCCCCGACGGCCACGCCGACCCCGGCCCCGACGGCCACGCCGGCACCGACCCCGGCGCCCACGGCGACGCCGATCGTCCAGCTTCCGTCCACCGAGAAGACGCCGCCGCCGACCCTGCCGTCGACCTCGACCGGCAGCGGATCACCGATGAGCCTCGCGCCGATGCTCGGCCTGATGCTCCTGGTGGCCGGCGCCGCCCAGCTCGCCCTCGCCTCACGACGCACGACCATCCGCGCTCGGTCGCGCCAGTAAGACGCGACCAACGGACGACATCCGGTGTGGAAGCCGCGAGGCGACTCGCGGCTTCCACGTTGTCCGGAGCCCCCGCGTGCGCTCGCGACGGATGCCCTCCCTCAGGATGGCTACGCTCGATCGGCCGTGAAGCAGATCCCGCCGCCGCCGCTCGCCGAACGCACCGACACCGTGGACCTGCTGCACGGCGAAGCGATCAGCGACCCGTACCGGTGGCTCGAGGACGAGCGGAGCGAACGGACCCGCGCATGGACCGATGCCCAGAGCGCTCGCACGCGCGAGGTCCTCGACGCGTTGCCCGAACGCCCGGCCATCAGCGCCCGGGTGCGCGAGCTGCTCGGTGTCGGGCTCCTCGGCGTGCCGCACCCGACCGGTGCCGCGGTGTTCTACGAACGTCGACTGCCGCGGCAGCGGCAGAGCGTGCTCCATGTCCGCGACGCGTCGGGGGATCGGCCGCTCGTCGATCCGAACGCCCTCGACGAGGACGCCCTCATCACGCTCGACTGGTGGTATCCGTCGACGGACGGCCGGTTCGTCGCGTACGGCCTCTCGCGCGGAGGGACGGAGCTCTCGACGCTGCACGTCATCGAGGTCGCCGACGGCCGCGACGTCGGCGAGCGCATCCCCAACACGCAGCGCTCGCGAGTGGCCTGGGTCGACGGGGGCTTCTACTACACCGTCCACCCGGCACCGGGGACGGTCCCGCCCGGCGACGAGCACTACCACCGCCGGGTCCGGTTCCATCGTCTCGGTGACGACCCCTCGCGCGACGAGCTCGTGTTCGGCGAGGGCCGGCCGAAGGAGGACATCCTCACGGTCGACGTCGATGAAGGCGGCCGTTGGGCGGTGCTCTCCGCCTACCAGGGCTGGGTCCGCGACGACGTGTATCTCCTGGACCGGACCTCCGGGCGCCTCGCGCCGGTGATCGAGGGCGCGGATGGCCTCAGCGTCGTGACGCCGGCCGTCGAGCGGCTGTGGATCAGGACCAACATCGGAAGCCCCAATTACCGGATCGCGGTCGCCGAACCCGCGCATCCGACGGACTGGCGGACGGTCGTGCCCGAAGGGGATTCCGCGATCGAGGCCCATGCGGTCACGCGTTCGCGCCTCGTCGTGCACACGCTCGAGCGCGCCTGCTCGCGCCTCGGCCTCTGGTCGCACGACGGCCGCCGACTGGCCGAGGTGGACGTTGGCGGCCGCTCGAGCGTCGCCGGGCTCGCCGCGGATCCGCGTACCGACCGATTCGGCTACACGGTCGAGTCGTTCGTCCGGCCGGCGGCCGCGTACCTCGCCGACGCGACGACCGGCGGCTCGACCGAGGTCGCGCGGCTCCCGCAGCCCGAGGGCCTCGCTTCGGCGGAGGTGGCGGTGGCTCAGGAGACGTATCGCTCGAAGGACGGGACCGAGGTGTCCATGTTCCTCATCCACCGTCGCGACGTGCGGCCGAACGGCGCCGTCCCGACGGTCCTCACCGGGTACGGCGGATTCGACGTCTCGCGCACGCCGACCTACATGCCGGGCGTCGCCTTCTGGGCCGAGCAGGGCGGGCTCGTCGCGATCCCGAACCTGCGTGGCGGCGGCGAGTACGGCGAGCGGTGGCATCGCGCGGGGATGCTCGCGAACAAGCAGAACGTGTTCGACGACTTCCACGCGGCGGCGGAAACGCTGGTCGCGCGCGGCTGGACGCGCGCCGACCGCCTCGGGATCTCCGGCGGCTCGAATGGCGGCCTGCTCGTGGGCGCCGCGCTCACCCAGCGGCCCGAGCTCTTCGCCGCCGTGTACTGCGCGGTGCCGCTGCTCGACATGCTGCGGTATCAGCGCTTCCTCATCGCGCGCTTCTGGATCGCCGAATACGGGTCGGCCGAGGATCCCGAGCACTTCCGGTGGCTGCGCGCATATTCGCCGTACCACCACGTGCGCCCGGGCGTGTCCTATCCGGCGGTGCTGTTCACGACGGCGGAGGGTGACAGCCGGGTGGACCCGATGCACGCGCGCAAGATGGCCGCGCTCCTCCAGTGGGCGCAGCGCGACGATCGCGATGCGGTGACGCTCCTCCGCGTCGATCGTGACGCCGGCCACGGCGTCGGCAAGCCGCTCGACAAACAGGTCGACGATCTCGCCGACCAGTACGCGTTCCTCGCGTGGCGGCTCGGACTTCGCCTGCCCGAGCGAGCCGATACAGTGGCGCTGGGACGGTGAACATCCTCCGCTTCCTCAGGGAGCAGGCGAAGGGATACGACTGCAGCGTGTGCGGGCAGAACCACGCGCGGTCGGACATCCGCGTGCTCGGCAAGCTCGAGTCCGCCTGGATCGTCCGCGTCACCTGCGCCAAGTGCCAGACGTCGTTCAAGCTGCTCGTCGTGATCGACGAGGAGCGCGCCGCGGTGAGCCCGGTCCAGGAGGGCGCCGAATCACGCCGCCCGAGCCGCGACCGACGGCGGCCGGCGGTGACCGCCGACGAGGTCCTCGACGCGCACGAGTTCCTTCGGGGCTACGAGGGCGGCGTGAGCGCGATCCTCAAGACCGAGCGCACCGAGCGTGCGGCCAGGACCGAGCGCGGCGCTTCGGTCCCCAAAGGTGGACGCGGCGAATCCGGCGATCGGAAGTAAGGGTGGGCCAGAACGCGGTCATCACCGGCTGGGGCTTCCATGCGCCGCCGAAGATCCTCACGAACCTCGATCTCGAGAAGTTCGTCGACACCTCCGATCAGTGGATCACCGAGCGGACCGGCATCAAGCAGCGGCACGTCGTCTCGGACGGGGAGACGACCTCATCGATGAGCGTCAAGGCCGCGCGGCTCGCGCTAGACCGGGCCCGCCTGCGGCCGCAGGACCTCGAGATGGTGATCCTCGCGACGGCCTCTCCCGATTACCTGTTCCCGGCGACCGCGTGCCTCGTCCAGTCGGCGCTCGGCGCCGAGCGCGCCGGCGCGTTCGACGTGGAGGCCGCCTGCACGGGCTTCGTCTCGGCGCTCGCGATCGCGCGCGGGCTGATCGTGTCGGGCGTCCACCAGAACGCGCTCGTCATCGGGGCGGAGACGCTGTCCCGGCTCCTGAACTGGAAGGATCGCTCGACCTGCGTGCTCTTCGGCGACGGCGCGGGCGCGGTGGTCATCGAGGCCTCCAACGCCTCGGTCGGGATCGAGTCGACGGTGTTGCACAGCGAGGGGGCGAAGGGCGAGCTGCTGATGGTGCCGGCCGGCGGCGTGCGCCATCCGGCGACGGCGCAGACCGTCGAGCAGGGCATGCACTTCATCACGATGGCGGGTGGGGAAGTGTTCAAGCTCGCCGTGAAGTCGATGTCGGACGCCGCGGACGAGGCGATCGCCGAGGCGAACCTGCGGCTGAGTGACATCTCGCTCCTCATCCCGCACCAGGCGAACATCCGGATCATCGAGGGCGTCGCGAAGCGCCTGCGCTTCCCGATGGAGCGCGTGTTCGTGAACATCCAGAAATACGGCAACACCTCGGCAGCCTCGATCCCGATCGCGCTCTGCGAGGCGGTCGCGGCGGGCCGCCTGCGGCGCGGCGACAAGGTGCTGCTCGTGGCGTTCGGCGGCGGCTTCACCTGGGGCGCCGCGGTGCTCGAGTGGTTCGGCGAGCACGAGTCGGGGCGGCCGAAGTCGATCGTCCAGCGTGCCTCCCGGCGGGTCGAAGACATCGTCGACTGGGTGCGGCCGACGTAGCCGCGGTCGGGCGAGTCCTGCCTACTCGGGGATGCGGCCCCAGAGCAGCCGGACGCCGCTGTGCAGCGCGAGCCCGAGCGCCGCGGACCAGGTGAACGCGGAGATCAGCGGCGTGTCGAAGTCCGTTCCGGACAGGTACGAGTGGAGGAAGACGAGCGCGAAGCACACGTAGCCCGTCCGATGGATCCAGCGCCACAGCCGGTCGTCCATCCGGCGCCGCAGCCAGCTCGTGACGATGATGATCACCGCGAGATCGAACGAGAGCGTGCCCAGGCCGATCGCGAGCTGCCCGTAGCCCACGAGGAACGGTACGACCACGTCGAGCGGACCCACCTGCGACGTCCGATCGAGGATGAGCGTGACGATGTGCGCGATCCCGAACGGGATCCAGAGATAGGTCACGAAATCATGGACCGAACGGAGCGTGCGATTGTTGGCGACGAAGTCCATGACCGATGTGCGAAGGGCGACGCCGAACAGGATCGAGAGGCAGAGCGCCCCGTACGACGCGAGCCCCGTCGCCCGCGCGATGAGCCAGAACCACTCCTGCAGGTCCATTCAGGAGACGTGGGTGAACGTGATGGGCGGGCTCGTCACGGTCGGCAGTCCGGGCGCGAGGGTCAGCGTCGGTGCGGGCTGGACGGGGGTACCGGGCTCGGGAGTCTCGATGCCCTCCACGTACACGGGAGGATGCAGCGGCGCGGCGTCGCTTCGCATGTGGTCATACGCGTAGTTGAGCCCGGCGACGAACGCGGAGAGCGTGACGGCGGCGGACGCGAGCTTGAGGAGGCCACCCCGCAGCCGGTCGCGACCGAGTCGCACCACTATCCTCGACATTCTGAGGGCTCGAAGCGCGCTCGCCTGGATCGTCGTCGCCGTCGCCGCGGCCTTCGAGATCGGCGCGATCGCCATCGCGCGACGGGTCGACGATCCGGCCGCGACCCGCGAGGTGATCGCCGCCCTCGCCTCCCTCGTCATCGCCCTCGCCGGCGCGGTCATCGCGATACGTCGCCCACGGAATCCGATCGGCTGGCTCGCCCTCACCCCGGCGGTCGCGACGGCCGCGACGTTCGCCGCGCAGGTCATCAGGCTGAGCTTCCTCGTCGAGACGGTCCCCGGCGTCCCGCTCGCGACGTGGGTCGCGGCGACGTTCGGTCAGCCGGTGCCGCTGCTGGCGCTCCCGCTCGTCTTGATCCTCCTGCCGACCGGCCGGCCGAGATCCGTCGCGTGGCGTCCCACGGCGCTGGTGGTCGCCGCGTGGGCCGTCGCCCTCGTCGCGGTGACGGCGATCTCGCCGGTGAACATCCTCGATCCGGAGGAGATGGGGAATCCCATCGCTCCCGCGGGAAGGATCGGCGATGCCCTGCTCGGCCTACAGACAGCGGGATGGGCGGTGGCGCCGATCATGGCCGGCGCCGGCGTCGCATCGGTCGCCAGCCGCTATCACGCCGCGACCGGCCCTGAGCGCACCGTGCTCGCATCCGTCCTGGTCGCCGGCGCCGTCGCGCTGCTCCTCGTCGCCCCGGTCATCGCCGCGCGCGCGGGAGCCATCGGCGAGCCGGATGTGCTGCTCCGCGAAGGACTCCTCGTGCTCGCCGCGCTGATCGTCGCGGTCGCGATGACCCGCGCGGCGCTTCTCCGCAGCCCGAGCGTGGAGGGTCGGCTCCAGCCGCGCTCGCGGTAGCCCGGTCTGCGACCGTTCTTGGATGCAGCCGGGCGATGGCGCGTCTGGTGCGTGATTAGAACATGCATTCGATGCACGTCTCAGTCGCGTCTCGCCCTGCAATTCCGCCGGAAACCACTTGACACGCGCCCTGCGGGGTGTGAAAGTGCCGCCGCGTGGTGAATAGTGGGGACTGGTGGGGAACCACCCGATCCCGGTATCGGAAGAGTGGTTGGAAACGAGCTTCGCCGGCGAGTTCGCCCACGCGTTGGACGAGAAGGGTCGGCTCGCGATCCCCGCGAAGTTCCGACCGCGCTTCAAAGAAGGAGCGGTCGTGACCCGGTGGCTCGACGAGTGCCTGGCCGTGTTCCCATCGGGTGAATGGGGCCAGATCAACGCCGAGATCCGCAGGCGGCCGCGCACCGATCGCGCCCGGCAGAGCTTCGTCCACTTCGCCGTCGCGGGAGCGCACGAGGCCGAGCCCGACGGCCAGGGCCGCATCTCGGTCCCGGCGCACCTCCGCGACTACGCCGGCCTCAGCGGTGAGACGCTCGTCATCGGCGCGGCCGACCACCTCGAGCTCTGGCAGCCCGAGCGCTGGCGCGCCCGCCTCGAGCACGTCGAATCCACGATCGGCGAATCGATCGCCGATCTCGGGATCTGACGGTGGGTCAGCTCACGAGCCTGTTCTCCTGGCCGAGGTCCTCGCCGGCTTTGCTCCGCGCGAAGGTAGCCGCTTCCTCGATGGCACGGTCGGCGGTGGCGGGCATGCTGCCGCACTCCTCGAACGCAGCGCGCCGGATGGACGACTTCTTGGCCTCGACGTCGATCCCGCCGCGCTCGCCATCGCCCGACCGCGCCTCGCGCCCTTCGGCGATCGCGCCGTCCTCGTTCAGGCGAACTTCGCGGTTTGCGATGCCGTCGCCCGTGAGCACGGCTTCAGCGAGCTCGACGGCGTCCTCTTCGATCTCGGCCTCTCCTCGATCCAGCTGGCCGACGATGCCCGAGGCTTCAGCTTCCACGCGAGCGGACCCCTCGACATGCGCGCCGATCCACGGCTCGCCGTCACGGCCGCCGACGTCGTGAACACCTGGGACGACCGCGCGCTGCGGCGGATCTTCGCCGAGCTCGGCGAGGAGCCCGAGGCCGCGCGCGTCGCCGCGGCGATCGTGCGCCGCCGGGCCCGCGGGCCGTTCACGACAGCTGACGAGCTCGGCCAGTTCGTCGCCGGCGTCAAGACCGCCCGCCGCGCCAAGATCGATCCGGCGACGCGCGTATTCCAGGCGCTCCGGATGGCCGTCAACGACGAGCTCGGCAATCTCACGCAGGGCCTCGCCGCGGCGCTCCGGATCCTTCGT
Source organism: Candidatus Limnocylindria bacterium (assembly GCA_036389935.1). Lineage (GTDB taxonomy): Bacteria > Chloroflexota > Limnocylindria > P2-11E > P2-11E > UBA4735. The sequence continues at coordinate 17,687 of DASWCU010000150.1, read as the reverse complement.
CCGGGCGGCCGGCTCGCGGTCATCGCGTTCCACTCGCTCGAGGACCGCACCGTGAAGACCTTCATGGCGCGTGAGTCGCGCGACTGCATCTGTCCTCCCCACCTCCCCACCTGCGTCTGCGGTCACCGCGCGGGTCTGCGGGTCGTCTCACGTCGGCCGTTGATGGCGGCTGCCGGCGAGACGGCGCGCAACCCGCGCGCCCGCAGCGCCAGGTTGCGTATCGCCGAGAAGATCGCTTCGTGATCGCGACGCAAGCCATCCGCATGGCGCCGCAGTCTGTCCGCCGCGCGTCTCCCCGCCCGCCGCGTCCCGCTGCCGTTCGGTCATCGGCCGCGCGTGCCGTTCAGCCCCGACAACGCGCGGCCGCGGTGTCTCGCGTGCTCGCGGGTCCCTTCGCGCTCCGCTCACTCGTTCACCGTCCCGCTCAGGCCGCGCGAGTCCCGCTCCGCCGCGAGACACGCGCGCCCGCGCGTCAGGGCCACGCGAAACGCCAGAAGAAGGTTCGGGCCGTTTCGGCTGCGAAGGCGCGCGCCGCGGCGCGTGTCGCGCGCCCCGCCGCGTGGGACGTGCGGCTCTTCAGCGTCGCGTTCGCGATCATCGTCGCGGTCTTCGTGATCGCGTTGCTCTACGTCAGCCAGGCGACCTCGCTCTCGGTCGCGGGGTACGAGGTGCAGCGCCTCGCCGCCGCGCGCGACGAGCTCCGGCGTCAGAACGGTCTGCTCGAGGTGCAGCGGTCCCGGCTCGACTCGCCGGTCCGCATCACCGCCGACGCGACACGGATGGGCATGATCCGCGCGAGCTTCGTCCCCGTCCTCACCGCCGACCCGCTCACCGCCAGGCGTTAGTCGAACCGCGACCCGGAGGGAGGTAGCGTGCAGACGGTACGCACTGGACGTGTCCGGGTCCTCTTCGCGCTCTTCGTCGTCGCGTCGCTCGTGCTCGCGGGCCGCCTCGCCTACTGGCAGACGGTCGCACGGCCCGAGCTGCTCGCCGGCGCGAACGATCAGCTCCGCAGCGACCTCGTCGTCGCCGCGCAGCGCGGCGTGATCCGCGATCGCGCGGGCACGATCCTCGCGACGACGGTCCAGCTCCGTTCCCTGTACGCGATCCCGGCGCGCGTGCCCGACCACGCCGCGACGGCCCGAGCGCTCGGCACGCTCCTCGGCCGCGACCCGGCGCCGATCCTCGCGGCCCTCGAATCGAAGGCCGAGTGGCTCTACATCCAGCGCAGGCTGCCGGAGGAGACCGCGCGGGCGATCGCCGCGCTCAACGTACCCGGCCTCGGCTTCGAGAACGAGCCGAAGCGGCTGTACCCGAACGACTCGATCGGCGCGGCGCTCCTCGGTTTCGTGAACGACGAGGGTCACGGGATATACGGCGTCGAGGGGCGCTATGACACGCAGCTCCATGGGATCGACGGCCGCCTCCTCGTCGAGCGCGATCCGGCGAACCGCGAGCTCGCGCTCGGCCTGCGCCAGGCGATCGAGCCGATCGACGGGGCCGACCTCACCCTCACGATCGAGCTCGTCGCCCAGACCGCCGCGGAGCGGGCCCTCGCCGCGGCCCTGAAGAAGGAGAAGTCGACGAGCGGATCGATCATCGTGATGGATCCGCACGACGGAGCGATCCTCGCGCTCGCCTCGGCGCCGTCCTTCGACCCGTCATCGATCGGCGTCGCCGATCCGGAGGCGCTCCGCGATCACGCGATCGCGTGGACCTACGAGCCCGGCTCCACGATGAAGGCGCTCACCATCGCGGCCGCCCTGAACGAGCACGTCGTGCAGCCGAGCGACGCCTACAACGACGTCGGGTACACGGTCGTCGGCGGGCGCCGGCTGAACAACGCCCTGGGCCGGGCGTACGGGCGGACGACGGTGACCCAGATCCTCGAGCGCTCGCTGAACGCCGGCGCGGCGTGGGTCGGAACGAAGCTCGGCGCCGAGAAGCTCCACGAATACCTCCTCCGGTTCGGCCTCGGCGAGCCCACCGGCGTCGACCTCTCGGGCGAGGTCAGCGGGACGGTCCGCCCGCTCGCGGAGTGGTACCCGGTGGACGTCGGGACGGCGGCCTTCGGGCAGGGTGTGAGCTCGACCCCCCTCCAGCTCGCGATGGCCTACTGCGCGCTCGTCAACGGGGGTACCCTCTATCGGCCCTATGTGGTCGCGAGCCGGCGCGCTGCGGATGGGGAGCACCGCACCGCGCCGGTCGCGCTGCGGCAGGTCGTCTCGAGCGAGGTCGCGAACACGGTGCGCGGCATGCTGCTCTCGACGGTCGACAACGGGATCGCGCACAACGCGGCGATCCCCGGCTTCAGCGTTGGCGGGAAGACGGGCACCGCGCAGATCGCGTCGGACACCGGCAGCTACGTCGACGATCAGTACGTCAGCTCGTTCGCCGGCTTCTTCCCGGCCGACGACCCGAAGTACGTGGTGCTCGTCGTGATCGACCGACCCGATTCGCGACTGCTCGGCACGCTCACCGCGACCGACGCGTTCAAGGCGGTGGCGCAGGACATCCTCCGCTACGCGCGCATCCAGCCGGACCGCAAGCCGTAGGGCGCCCTAGCATCGGCAGCGGTGTTCACGCTCTCCACCCTGCTCGCGGCGAGCGGTGGACGCGTCGTGCGCGGGCGCGCCGATCCGGACCTTCGCTTCACCGGCGGAGCGTTCGATTCGCGGCTCGTGAACGGCGGTGAATGCTTCTTCGCGCTCCGCGATCAGCGTGACGGCCACGAGTTCGTCGCCGACGCGATCGCCCGCGGCGCGCTCGCCGCGGTCATCGAGCGCGTCCCCGACGACGTTCCCGACGACGCGCTGCTCGTGCAGGTGGCGAGCCCGCTCCGCGCCCTGCGCCGCACCGCGGACGTGCTCCGTGACGCGCAGCCGATCCCGGCCGTGGGGATCACCGGCAGCGTGGGAAAGACCACCGCGAAGGAGGCGGCCGCCGCGACGCTGGGCGCGCGGTACCGCGTGCTCCGCACGCGCTCCTCGTACAACAACGAGATCGGCGTGCCGCTCACGTTCCTCGCGATGGAGCCGACGCACGAGGTCGCCGTCATCGAGCTCGGCTTCTACGTGCCCGGCGAGATCGCCGATCTCAGCCGCCTCGTGCGGCCACGGGTCGGCGCGATCATCGCGATCCCGGATCGCCCGGTGCACTTCGCGCGCACGCCGAACGTCGAGGCGATCGCCCTCGGGAAGGCCGAGCTCATCGAGGCGCTCCCCCCGGACGGGACCGCGCTCCTGAACGCCGACGACCCCCGCGTGCGCGGCCTCGCCGGTCGCACCCGGGCGCACGTGGTGCTGTTCGGCGAGGCCGAGGACGCCGACATCCGGGCGACGGATGTGCGCGCGACCGGGCTCGACGGCCTCGTCTTCACCGTGAGCGCCGGCGGCCGTCAGGCGACGGCGCGGCTGCCGCTGCCCGGCCGCCATCTGCTCCCTGCGGGCCTGAGCGCGATCGGGGCGGCGCTCGCGCTCGGGGTCCCGCTCGACGAGGCGGCGATCGCGCTCGAGACGCTCGAGCGGCCGGCGCACCGGATGAGCGTGCGGCCCGCGGGGGACATCACCGTGATCGACGACTCGTACAACGCCAGTCCCGCCGCGGTGCACGCGGCGCTCGCGGTGCTCCGCGAAGCGCCGGGCCGGCGCGTCGCCGTGCTCGGCGACATGCTCGAGCTCGGCACCCTCTCCGCCGCCGCGCACGACGAGGTCGGCGTCGACGCCGCGCGGAGCGCCGACGTGCTCGTCGCCGTCGGCGACCTCGCCGCGACGATCGCGAGCAGCGCCGAGCGGGCCGGCCTGCGCCAGGTGCATCGCGCTTCGGATGCCGCCGAGGCGCTCGTCCACTGCCGCCAGCTCCTTCGCCCCGGCGACACCGTCCTCGTGAAGGGCTCGCGCGCGCTGGCCCTCGACCGCCTCGCCGACGCCCTTGTCCGTCCGGCCGTGGCGACGTAGTGGCGATCCTCGCCCTGGGGCTGCTGCTGACGGCGTTCCTGCTCGGCCTGATCCTCGGCGCTCCGTACATCGAGCTGCTCCGTCGCCTGCGGATGGGGAAGCGGATCCGCCTCGAGGGCCCGGAGTCGCACCTCGCGAAGCAGGGCACGCCCACCCTCGGCGGGCTGCTCGTGATCATCGTCGTCGTCACCCTCGCGGTGCTCGTGTTCGCCCTGCTGCCGGACCCGCAGCGCGGCGACTACGTCGCCCAGACGATCGTGCCGGTCGGCGCGCTCGTGGCGGTGGGGGTCCTCGGCTTCATCGACGACTACGTGAACATCGTCTACGGCGTCGGGATCCGCGGCCGGCACAAGCTCGCCTGGCAGCTCATCGTGGCCATCGTCGCGGCTTTGTACATCCAGCGGCACTTCGCCATCACGGCCGTCTTCATCCCGCTCGTCGGGGACCTCGAGATCGGGGCGCAGGCCTTCGTCGCCCTCGCGATCGTCGCGATCATCGGCACGTCGAACGGCGTCAACCTCGCCGACGGCCTCGATGGGCTCGCCGGGGGCACGCTCGTCTTCGCGTTCCTGTCGTTCGCGTTCATCGCCGCGGCGCGCGGCTTCCCCTGGCTGGTCGTGCTGTGCGCCGCCATCGTGGGCGCGCTGCTCGCGTTCCTCTGGTTCAACGTCCACCCTGCGGAGTTCATCCTCGGCGACGTCGGGGCGCTCTCACTTGGGGCGACCCTCGCCACCGTCGCGTTGACGACGGGATTCATCCTGCTCCTGCCGGTCGCGGGCGTGATCTTCGTCGTCGAGAACCTGTCGGTCATCCTCCAGGTGGGAAGCTTCCGGCTGCGCGGGAAACGCGTGTTCCGGATGGCCCCGATCCACCACCACTTCGAGCTCATCGGCTGGCCCGAACAGAAGGTGACCATCCGGTTCTGGCTCATCGGCGCGCTCGCGGGGATCGTCGCCGCGATCCTCGCGTTCGCGACACCGGTCGTATGACCGTCGTCGAGACGCGCTGGGTCGAGCACGACGGGCTGCTCCGTTCACCGGTGCTGTCGTCGCTCGGCCTCGCGGCCGGGTTCACGACGCGCGCGCTCGGGAGCATGGCCGGCGGCGTCCATCCGCTCGACGAGCAGGAGCGCAACCGGCGGGCGCTCGCCGCGCGGCTCGGCTTCACGCGCGTGATCCGGCTGCGCCAGGTCCACGGCGATCGGGTGGTCCAGGCCGACGACGCCGCGGGCGACGCGGCTGACGAGCCGGACAACGCCGCCGGCGCCGCTGATCGGCGCGAGCGGTGGCCCGCGGCCGACGCGATGTGGACCGCCGTGCCAGGTCTGCTGCTCGGCGTGGCGGCGGCCGACTGCGTGCCCGTGCTCGTCGCGGATGCCGAGGGTCCGATCGGGGCGGCGCACGCCGGCTGGCGGGGGACGACGCTCCGCGTCGTCCAGGCGCTCGTGGCCGCGATGGTCCGTGCGGACGCGCGGGTCGACCGGCTCGTGGCCGCGATCGGACCGTCGATCGGGCCGTGCTGCTATGTCATCGACGAGGCGCGCGCGGCACTGGTGCGCGCGCGCCTGGGGGCGGATGCTGCCGATGTGCTGCGGTCCGAGCCGTTGCGGCGCACCGCCGGGAACGCGGAAGCCGGAGCCCCCGACGGCATCTGGATGGACCTGTGGGGCGCGAACGCCCAACAGCTGGCCCAGGCCGGGGTGCGCGAGATCGAGCTCGCCGCGCTCTGCACGCGCTGCGGCGGCGCGGACGTCTGGAGCTACCGCGGCCAGGCCGGCCGCAACGGCACCGGGCTCGCGGTCATCGGACGGCCGGCGTGACCTTGACCTTCGATCCCGACGTCGGCGCCGACGACCTCGCGGGCCGGCGGGTCACGATCGTCGGTCTTGGCAAGGGCCGGACGACGGCCGGCATCGCGCGGTTCCTCGTCGCGAACGGCGCGCGCGTGACGGTGACCGATCCGAAGTCGCGCGACCAGCTCGCCGAGGGGATCGGTCGCCTCGCCGACACGCCGGTGGAGCTCGTGCTCGGGCCGTCGAGCGACGATGCCGCGCTCGCCGACCCGGACTTCGTCTTCGTGATCCCGGGCGTGCGTCCGCGTTCGGCGACGATCCAGCGCGCGCTGCAGCGGTCGATCCCGGTGCTGACGGAGATCGGCCTGTTCTTCCGGCTGTGTCCCGCGCCGATCGTGGGCGTGACCGGTACGAAGGGCAAGAGCACCACCACCACGCTCATCGCGCGGATCCTCGAGCGCGGAGCTCGCCGGGTGATGATGGGCGGGAACATCGGGACGTCGATCATCGATCTGCTCCCTGGGATCGTGCGCGACGACGTCGTCATCCTGGAGCTGTCCAGCTTTCAGCTCGAGACCCTCGGACGCAGCCCGCACGTCGCGGTCGTGACGAACGTCCTCGAAGATCACCTCGATCATCACGGGACGCGCGAGGCGTACGTGAGCGCCAAGCGGAACATCGTGGCCTGGCAGGGGGTCCACGACGTCGCGGTGCTCAATCTCGACGATCCCGAAGCGGTCGAGCTGCACACCGGCGTGCCGTCCGAGACGCGCTTGTTCTCGCTCGCGTTCCGGCCCAAGCGTGGCGCGTTCATCGACGAGCGCGATGTGCTCACCCTGATCGACGGCCCGCGCCGCACGGCGATCTGCCCGGCGAGCGAGCTGCGCCTTCCGGGTCGGCACAATGCCGCCAACGCGCTCGCCGCGGCGATCGTCGGCGACATCCATGGCATCCCGGCGGAAACGATCGCCGACGCGCTCCGCTCGTTCGGCGGACTGCCGCACCGCCTCGAGACCGTCGCCGACGCCGGGGGAATTCTCTACGTGAACGACTCGCAGGGGACCACACCGTTCGCGACGATCGCGGCGCTGACCGCGTTCGGCCGGCCGGCGGTCGTGATCCTCGGTGGCGTCTCGAAGGGCGCGGACTTCACCGACCTCGGTCGCGCGGTCGTCGCCCACGGTCGCGGGGCCGTCCTCATCGGCCAGGCCGCCGACGAGCTCGCCGACGCCCTCGTGCGCGCCGGCGCCGCCAGGGCCGACATCCCGGTGGAGCGGGCCGCGACGCTCGAGGAGGCGGTGCGCGCGGCGAGCCGGCTCGCGCGTCCAGGCGACGTCGTCCTGCTGTCCCCGGCCTGCGCCTCGTTCGACATGTTCTCCTCGTACGAGGAGCGCGGCGAGGCCTTCCGCGCGGCCGTCCGCGAGCTCGTTGGAGCGCGGGCGTGAAGCTGCGGCTTCCCGGTCCGACGACGCGGTACGACCTGACGCTCCTCGCCGTGGTCACCGCGCTCCTCGCGATCGGGCTCGCGATGGTGTACAGCGCCAGCGGCATCCGGGCCCTCGACACCCTCGACGACCCCCGGTACTTCCTCGTCCAGCAGTCCGTGTGGGTGGGCATCGGCTTCGTCGCGATGCTGATCGTCGCGCGCATCGACTATCACCGCTACCGCGTCGTCGCGGCCGTCGCGATCGCGGTCGCGCTCGTCCTGCTGGTCGCGGTCCTCCTCCCGGGCGTCGGCACGCGGGTCGGCGGCGCCTCGCGGTGGCTGCGGATCTCGTCGTTCGCCGGGATCCAGCCCACGGAGCTCGCGAAGCTCGCGCTCGTCCTCTACCTCGCGTTCTGGCTCGGCAAGCGCGGCGACGAGATGGGCCGGCCGTCGGTGACCGTCCCGTTCGCGCTGCTCGTCGGCGGCATCACGGCGCTCGTCGTCGCCGAGCCCGACCTCGGCACCGCCGTGGTGGTCGGCGCGATCGGCCTCGCGATGTATTTCGTCGCCGGCGCCCGGTTGCGCGAGTTCGCCGCCCTCGCCGCCCTCGCGTTGGTCCTCGGGGCGAGCGCGGCGGTGGTCCAGCCGTACCGGATGGCGCGCATCGTCACGTTCCTCGATCCCTGGAGCGACCCGCGCGGCTCGGGCTTCCAGACCATCCAATCGCTCTACGGGCTCGCGCTCGGGGGCCCGTTCGGCGAGGGGCTGGCCGCGGGCAAGGAGAAGTTCGGTTTCCTGCCCGCGCCGTACACCGATTCGATCTTCGCGGTGCTCGGCAACGAGCTCGGCCTGTGGGGGACGTTGACGGTGGTGCTGCTGTTCCTCGCGATCGCGTACAAGGGGACGCGGATCGCGATCGCCGCGCCGGACCGCGCCGGCGCGCTGCTCGCCACCGGGATCACGGTGTGGATCGTGTTCCAGGCCTGGGTGAACATGGCCGTCGTCGCGAGCCTCGTGCCGATGACCGGGATCACGCTGCCGTTCATCTCGTACGGAGGCTCCTCGATCTGCGTCGGCCTCGTTGCCGTCGGTATCCTGCTGAACGTTGGACGACAGGCGGTCGCTCCCGCCAGCGAGCGCGCGACCGTGTCGGGTGCTCCTCGTCGGCGGCGGGACGGGCGGACACGTGAGCCCGCTCCTCGCGGTCGCGGAAGCGATGGGGGAGCTGCGGGACGTCGAGCTCCTGTTCATCGGTGGTCGTCGCGGTCTCGAGGCTGACCTCGTCGCCGTTCACGCCGGCCTGCGCTTCCACGCGACGCCGCTGCCGTCGCTGCGCGACCCCGACTCCCGCCTCGCGCTCGTCGGCCAGCTGCTCATCATCCCGATCGCCGCGGTCGACGTGCTCGGGCAGCTCATCCGCTTCCGTCCGGCGGTGTGCCTGACGAGCGGGGGGTTCGCCGCGATCCCCGCGCTGCTCGCGGCGCGCCTGCTGCGCGTGCCGATCTACCTCTGGGAGGGCAACGCCGTCGCCGGACGCGTGAACCGCGCGCTCGCGGGTTGGTCGACCCGCATCGGCGCCACGTTCGAGCCGTCGCTGCGCGAGCTGCCGCGCGGGCGGGTGCGCATCACCGGCAACCCGATCCGGCGCTCGCTCCTGCGCTGGACGCGCGCCGCGGGCCGCGCGGCGCTCGGGCTCGCGGCCGACGTGCCGGTCGTCCTCGTGACCGGCGGCAGTCAGGGCTCGGAGCGCATCAACGCCGCCGTTGCGGGCGCCCTCGCGCGGCTCGTGCGGCGGGCATCGGTCGTCCATCTCACCGGTGCCGCGCACATCGAGCGCGCGAAGGCGCAGCGGGCCCGGCTGCCGGAGGGCGAGCGCGACCGCCACCACCCGGTGGCGTATCTCCACGAGGAGATGGGCGGCGCCCTTGCCGCCGCGGACCTCGTCGTCAGCCGCGCCGGCTCGTCGTCCATCGCCGAGCCGCTCGCCTTCGGGGCGCCGCTCGTGCTCATCCCGTTCGGCGCCGCGATGAACGCGCATCAGGCCGCGAACGCGCGGGCGATCGTCGATCTCGGCGCCGCCGTGATCCTGGCCGAGAGCGAGTGCGAGCCCGACCGGTTCGCCGCGGTCGTCACCGGGCTGCTCGACGATCCGGCCCGGCTCGGACGCATGGCCGGAGCGGCGAAGGCCGCCGGCCGCCCCGACGCGGCGATGACGATCGCCCGCGAGGTGCTCGCGCTCGGACAATGCGCGTGAGCGACGAGCGGCTTCGCCGCGAGAAGCGAATACCACCAGCCCTGAGCGCGTCTCTGGGCAAAGCCCAGAGATCGAGCAGGAAAATGCGCGTGAGCGACGAGCGGCGGATCCACGTCGTCGGCATCGGCGGGGCCGGCATGTCGGCGATCGCGCGGCTGCTGCTCGCCCGGGGCGATCGGGTGAGCGGATCGGACACCGGATCCTGGCCGCTCGCGGAAGCGCTCGCACGCGACGGCGCGACGGTGCACGGCTCATTCGACGCGGCGCACGTTGCCGGCGCGGACGTCGTGCTCCGCTCGAGCGCGTACGGCGACGCGAATCCCGAGGTCCGGGCCGCGCTCGAGGCCGGCATTCCGGTGTGGAAGCGCGACGACGCGTGGCGCGAGCTCGCCAAAGGCGAGCGCGTGGTCGCGATCGCCGGGACGCACGGCAAGTCGACGACGACCGCGCTCACGTGGCTCGCCCTCCGCGCCGGCGGTGTCGATGCGTCGCTCATCTGCGGCGCGCCCCTGCGCGGTCTCGACACGAACGCGCATGCGGGCCGCGACCGCACGCTCGTGATCGAGGCGGACGAGTACGACCGCGCGTTCCTCGCCCTCGCACCCGAGATCGCGCTCGTCACGAACGTCGATCACGATCACGTCGACGTCTTTCCGACGAAGGCGGAGTACGACGCGGCGTTCGCGGACTTCGCCGCGCGGGTCCGCACGACGCTCGTGACCTGTGCGGACGACCCCGGCGCGCGAGGCCTCGATCCGGCACGCGCGATCACGTACGGGACGAGCTCGCAGGCGGCGTGGCGGATCGACGAGCGGATCGAGCATCCCGACGCGCAGTCGTTCGCGCTCGAGGGGCCGGCGGGCCGGGCTCGGGTCGCCCTGCAGCTGCCGGGTGCCCACAACGCGCTCAACGCGGCGGGCGCGATCGTGGCCGCGCTGAGCTGCGGGCTGTCGCTCGACGCGGTCCGCGAAGCGTTCCACGGCTTCGCGGGCGTCGGCCGGCGGCTCGAAGTGCTCGGCGACGCGGGCGGGGTGCTCGTCGTCGACGACTACGCGCACCATCCCGCGGAGCTGCGGGCGTCGATCGCGGCGATCCGGCCGCGCACCGCCGGCAGGCTCCACGCCGTCTTCCAGCCGCACACCCCGAGCCGGCTCGCCGCGTTCTTCGACGAGCTCGCCGCGGCGCTTGGCGAAGCGGACGAGCGCATCGTCGTCGAGACCTTCGCCTCGGCCCGCGAGCGGACAGAGGATGAGGCCGCGCGGCGGCTCGCCGCGCGCGCCCGCGCCCGCTACGCGGCGGATCCGGAGGCCGCGGCGCGGATCCTCGCCGAGCGCGTCCGGCCGGGCGACGTCGTGCTCGTGCTCGGCGCCGGCGACGTGCGCCCCGCGGGGGAGCGGCTGCTGGCGCTGCTCGCGGCGGGGAGCCCGGCCTGAGCACGATCGGCGCGCGGAACGAACCGCTCGCGCCACACACGTCGCTGCGCGTCGGCGGTCCGGCGGACTTCTTCGTGCGCGTCCGCGACGAGGAGGACCTCGTCGGCGCGATCGACGTCGCGCGCCAGGCCGAGCTGGCCACGTTCATGATCGGCGGCGGCACGAATCTGCTCGTCGCCGATCGCGGCATCCGTGGCGTCGTGCTGCAGAACGGGTGGAGCGAGGCGAACGTGGACGGGACGACGATCGACGCCGCGTCCGGGACGCCGCTCGCCCACGTCGCCGCGGTCGCGGCGCGGAACGGCATCATCGGCCTCGAGTGGATGGCGACGGTGCCGGGCACCGTCGGCGGCGCGGTCCACGGGAACGCCGGAGCCTTCGGCAGCGAGGTCGTCGACGTGCTCGTCGACGCGCGGCTGCTCGACCTGAACGGCGACACCTGGGTGGCGCGGGTCGACGAGCTGGGCTTCGCCTATCGGACGAGCGCGCTCCAGGGCACGCCGATCGTGTGCGTCCGGGCGCGTTTCCGCGGTGCCCCAGGCGACCGGCCGACGGCCGTCGCTCGGATCAAGGAGATGGCGAACGAGCGCATCGCGAAACAGCCGCTCGCGCAGCCGAACACCGGCTCGATCTTCCGCAACCCGCCGGGCGACCACGCCGGCCGGCTCATCGAGGCCGTCGGGCTGAAAGGCGCGCGCGTGGGCGGAGCGATGGTGAGCGAGAAACACGCGAACTTCATCGTGAACACGGGCACCGCGACCGCGGCCGACGTGCGCGCGCTCATGGCCCGGTGCCAGGAGGAGGTCCGGGCGAAGCTCGGGGTGGAGCTCGTCCCCGAGGTCGAGCTGGCGGGCGAGTGGTGAGCGGCGACGCGCGCCGGAAGCGCATCCGAGTGGGCGTGCTCGCGGGCGGCGCGTCCGCCGAACGGCAGATCTCCCTCGCGAGCGGGCTGCAGATCGCGGAGCAGCTCCCGAAGGACCGCTACGACGTCGTGCTCCTCGATCCGCTGGCGCTCATGGCGCGCAATCCGGCGCTCACCGAGGAACAGCGCGCGCTCGCGGTCCGCCTGTCGACCGGCGGCGCCGCTCCGGAGGCCCTGCCCGAGCGAGATCGCGAGCTTCCCGCCGAGATGCGCGAGCAGATGCGGCGTGCCTCGTCCTCCCTCGCGCCGGCGACCTCGGCATTCGGTGTGAGCGGCTCGCCCGACGGCATCGACGTCGCATTCATCGCGCTGCACGGCCCGTGGGGCGAGGACGGGAAGATCCAGGGCGTCCTCGACACGCTCGGCATCCCGTACACCGGCTCGGGTGTCCTTGCGTCCGCCCTCGCGATGGACAAGGTCATGACCAAGACCGTCCTCGTGGCGAATGGGCTCGACGTGCCCCGCGGCGAGGTGGCGACGGCTGCGGAAGATCGGGTGTCGATCGCGCCACCGTCCGTCGTGAAGCCGGTCGAGAACGGGTCGAGCGTCGGGATCACTCTCGTCGACGATGCCGCCGGCTATCCGGAGGCGATCCGCGAGGCGCTGCGGTACGACCGTCGGGCGCTCGTCGAGGAGCGCGTCGCCGGTACCGAGCTGACGGTGGGCGTGATCGGCCTCGACGAGCTCACCGCCCTCCCGGTCATCGAGATCGTCCCGAAGCGCGCGTTCTTCGATTACCGGGCGAAGTACGACGCCGGCGCGAGCGAGGAGATCTGCCCGGCCCGCGTGCCGGACGAGGTCGCGCGTCGGGCGCAGGACGCGGCCCTGCGGGCCCACCGGGCGCTCGGCTGCCGGGGGATCTCGCGCACCGACCTCATCTGGACGGGCGACCGGATGGTGGTCCTCGAGCTCAACACGATGCCCGGGATGACCGCGAACAGCCTCGTCCCCAAAGCGGCGCGCGCGGCCGGCATCCCGTTCCCGGAGCTCCTCGAGCGCCTGATCGGCTGGGCGCTCGCCGACAGGGAGGGACGAGGTCGCTAGCCGCCGCGCGGCGCGGCGCGGTGGCTGGACCCAAGGCCGCGACGTCCCGCTGCCGAGCCGCTGGGCCGGCGTCGCCGCCGCGTGCGCGCTCGGCCTCCTGCTCATGGCGCTCGAGCCCGACCCGCGCGTCTCGTCGATCACCGTGACCGGCGCGCACCACCTCGTGCCCGACGCGGTCCGGGCGGCCACCGGGCTGGCGGGCCGGCCGATCTTCAGCACGAGCGCCGCCGGGGCCAGCCGGGCCATCGCCGCGCTTCCCGCGGTGCGCGAGGCGCGGGTCACGCTCCTGCTGCCGAACACCGCGCGCGTGGAGGTCGTCGAGCGCGAGGCGATCGGGCGGTGGCTCATCGGTGACGTCGAGTACTACGTGGACGCCGACGGCTACCTCTTCGGCTCGGTCGACCCGGCCGGCGCCCCCGCCCTGCGCGTCGCCGACGATCGGGACGCCACCCGGCTTTGCGCGAGCCTCGGCCCCCAAGCCTGCGTGGATCCGGCGGTCGTCGAGGCGGCGTTCCGGCTCGCGCGCATCAAGCCGGGCGAGCTGCGCGCGGACCTCGTGCGACCCGAGGTGCGGATCGACCGCGGCGCGCTCGGGCTGGTCCTGCGGAGCGGCAGCGGCTGGGAGGTCCGGTTCGGCGGCGCGGATCGACTCGATGAGAAGCTCGCGCTCGCGCGCAGATTCCTCGCGGACAACGCGACTCGGCGGCTAGACTACCTCGACGTGCGCAGCGCCGATCGCATCGTTTTCAGCCCGACGAACTGACGACGCCGCAGGGTGTGGCTTCCGCTCCTCGGCCTGCTCGCGGGAGTGCTGCTCGGCCTCGCCCTGAAGCTCAATTTTCCGGTCGAGCTCGCCCGCTACACGGCCGTCGGCATCCTCGCCGCGCTCGATTCGCTCGTCGGGGCGTTCCGGGCCGAGCTCGAGGGGCATTTCGATACGCGCATCTTCCTCTCCGGCTTCTATACCAACGCGCTGCTCGCGGCCGGGCTCGCGTTCCTCGGTGACCGGCTCGGCATCGATCTGTACCTCGTCGCGCTCTTTGCGTTCGGGTGGCGCATCTTCCAGAATGTCGCGGTCATCAGGCGGCACTTCCTCTGAGCATGTGCCGCGGCCACGTGATCGCCGGGGTGAGGAGCGGGAGAGACTGATACTGGGAGCGCGTCGTGCCTGAGCAGACGGTCCTCGTCGCGATCGACGTCGGCACGACGAAGGTCTGCGTCCTCATCGGTGAGGTGTCCCGGAGCGGGGGCATCGACGTCATCGGGATCGGCCAGGCCCCCTCCGACGGCCTGCGCAAGGGCGCCGTGATCGACATCGACCGCACGGTCCAATCGGTGTCGGCCGCGGTCGAGGCGGCCGAGCGGCTCTCTGGGTTCAAGGTCCGGAGCGCCTTCGTCGGGATCTCGGGCAACCACATCAGCTCCCAGAACTCGCGCGGCATGGTCGCCGTCTCGGGACATCACCATGACGTCGCGAAGGAGGACACCTTCCGCGCGATCGAGGCCGCCCGTGCGGTCTCCATCCCGAACACCCGCGAGATCCTGCACGTCATCCCGCGCGGCTACGTGGTCGACGGCCAGGAGGGGGTGCGCGACCCGATCGGCATGACCGCCGTCCGGCTGGAGGTCGAGACCCACATCGTCACCGCCTCCTCGACGAGCGTCCAGAACCTCCGGAAGTGCGTCGAGCGCGCCGGCGTCGAGATCGACGAGCTCGTCCTGGCACCGCTGGCCACGGCCGAGGCCGTCCTGACCGACGAGGACCGCGACCTCGGCGTGGCCCTCGTCGACATCGGCGGGGACACCACCGACGTCGCGATCTTCCACGACGGGTCGATCGCCCACGCCGCCACCGTCCCGATGGGCGGGCGATCGATCACCAGCGACCTCGGGCTCGTCCTCCGGGTCACGCCGGAGGTCGCCGAGAACCTCAAGCTGAAGCAGGGGAGCGCCCTCCCGGTCGACGTCGACCCCGACGAGGTCGTCCAGATCACCTCGATCGGCGAGGAGCTGGCCCACGGGGTCACCCGGCGGACGGTCGCCCAGATCATCGAGGCCCGGGTGAACGAGATCTTCGAGGCCGTGCAGCACGAGGTCGCGGCCGCGAACGCCACGAATCGCCTGCAGGCCGGCCTGGTGCTGACCGGTGGCGGCTCGATGCTCAGCGGGATCGGCCGGGCTGGGCGCGATCAGCTCGGGATGAGCGCGCGGGTCGTCGAGCCGCGGAACCTCGGTGGTCTGACCGACGCGGTGTCCAGCCCGCCCTACGCCGCGGCCTCGGGTCTCCTGCTCTGGGGGGTCAAGAACTGGACCGCCGAAGACGAGCGCGCAGGCGGGCGGTCCCTCGACGGGCTGGGCGGCCGCATCGGTCGGATCTTCCGCGGGCTGATGCCCTAACGGGTTGGCGCCCACGACGCCTATGTGGTATTCCTTATTGAGACTCAATAAGGATTACGACCTGATGCGCAAGGACTCGCCGAAAAAGCCACGTGTGACACCTCGGCAAGAGAGCCTGCGAGGACCGCTCCGTACGCGTAGCTTCGCCTGCGCCGACGAGGATTGGCAGGAGGTCGAGGACTTCGCCCGCCAACAGGGCCTTGGCAGCACTTCCGACGCCGCAAGAGTGCTCCTCAAGAGTGGTCTGCGTACCGAGCGGCTCGTTCGGGAGCTCGCGGCGGCTCAGGAGTGGCAGATCGCCCAGGCGTGGGCGGACGCCCAAGCCATCGCAGATGGGGATCGTGCGGTGGGGAGCTGGGATGCCATCCGCCAGGCCGGCGAGCGAGCTCGCGCTCGGATCCGAGAACGCGCCGCCGGGCGCCGGGCGGGGACCGGCACGTAGCCGGTGCCGGTCGTCCGGCCACGACCGGCCTTCGAGCGTGCCGTCACCGATCGTCTCCTCTGGCTCCAAGAGAACGCGCCCGAGGAGTGGCTGGACCGATTCCTCTCCGCGCTGGAAGAGCTGGAACGCGAAATCGAGCGATCCCCGGAGGCGTCGCCGGTCGTCATGCGGGACGAGCGCGTTGTGCTCCGCCAACGGCGCTTGCCGGGCGGTCTTCCGTACTTCGTCTACTACACGCATCCGCGGGAGGATCCGATCAGTGAGGTGTTCCTCTCGCGTCTCTTCCATGAGCGCCAGCGGCGTCCCCGCCTGCGACCCGCGCGGTGGCCCTGGTGAGTGCGACTCCTGGCTGGTTGGCAGCCCGGCCTCTTGGAAAACGGGTACCGCCGCGGCGTTGACGGGGCTATAGTTCGCGGCAATCGAATACCTGCCATGCACGCACTCGAGGGGAGGGGCAGCGGCATGGACAACTGTGGAGGTTGCCCCTCATGCCGCTTCGTTCGGACATCGAGAACTTCGCCCTCATCAAGGTCGTCGGCATCGGCGGAGGCGGGTCCAACGCGGTCAATCGGATGATCCGCGCCGAGCTCATGGGCGTGGAATTCATCGCGGTGAACACCGATGCCCAGGCGCTGCTCCTCTCCGACGCACCACACAAGATCCGCATCGGCGACAAGATCACCAAGGGGCTCGGCGCGGGCGCTGACCCGTCGGTCGGGCGTAAGTCGGCCGAGGACGACAGTGAGAAGCTCTACGAGGCGCTCAAGGAAGCCGACATGATCTTCGTCACTGCCGGCATGGGCGGCGGGACGGGGACCGGCGGCGCGCCGATCGTCGCCGAGATCGCGAAGGACATCGGCGCGCTCACGGTCGCCGTCGTCACGAAGCCGTTCGGCTTCGAGGGCGCGAAGCGCCGGCTCATCGCGGAACAGGGCATCCAGGAGCTCGTCGACAAGGTCGACACGCTCATCACGATCCCGAACGACCGGCTCCTGCAGGTGGCGGAGAAGAAGACGACGATGGTGGATGCGTTCCGCATCGTCGACGACGTCCTCCGTCAGGGCGTGCAGGGCATCAGCGACCTCATCACCGTGCCGGGCCTCATCAACCTCGACTTCGCGGACGTGAAGACGATCATGACGAGCGCGGGGTCGGCGCTCATGGGCATCGGTCATGGCAGCGGCGAGACGCGCGCCGCGGATGCGGCACGTCAGGCGATCATGTCGCCGCTGCTCGAGCAGTCGATCGATGGCGCGCGCGGCGTCCTCTTCACGATCACCGGCGGCCCGGACCTCACGCTGTTCGAGGTCAACGAGGGGGCCGAGATCATCAAGGCCGCCGCGGATCCGGAGGCGAACATCATCTTCGGTGCGGTCATCGACGAGCGCATGGGCGACGACATCAAGATCAGCGTGATCGCCACGGGCTTCGACCCCCACCGGCCGCTCAAGAAGATCGAGCAGCCGCTCTACAAGCGGACCTCCGAATCGCGTCCCGCCGACAAGCAGCCGGTCGCGGTGACGAACGGCGCGCCGGCGAAGGCCGAGCCCGCGGCTTCGCACCGCCGTTACGAGGCGGACGACCTCGAGGTCCCGAGCTTCCTCCGGCGAAAGTGACCTTCCGTCGGTGAACGGTGCGTCGCTGACCAGGACCGAGACGCGATCCGATCGGCCACCGATGAGGTGGCCGATCGTTCTTCCCGGAGCGCCGGCAAGGCCGGCCGCCGCCGCTATCTATTTTGGGCGCTACGGCCGCGGAGACCTCAGGACCTCAGGGCGTACTCACTGCCGCGAATAGCCGGGATCGTCTACGTACTCTTCTGTATGCCCCCGGGTGTCGTCGGCGTCGCAAGGGCCGTGCGCCGACCCGACAGGTACCCCCCTTCGTACCGTGGAGTCGGTACAGTCGTGATGGCCAAACGAGCCGGGTAAGCGGTTCCATGTCACTCGAATGAGGTGGGGAAGATCTTCATGCGCAGGCGGCCAGCCGGCGATCGCTCCGGCGCGGCGGGTCAGGCCGTG
>DASWCU010000149.1:0-23099 GCA_036389935.1 Candidatus Limnocylindria bacterium | reverse complement strand
GCAGCTCGAGACGCTCACCCGGCGGTACACGACCGAGATCGCGCTCCTCATCGGGCCCGATCGCGACATCCCCGCGCCGGACGTGAACACGAACGCGCAGACGATGGCCTGGATCATGGACACCTACTCGATGCACCAGGGGCACACGGTGCCGGCGGTCGTCACCGGCAAGCCGCTCTCGATCGGCGGCAGCGAGGGCCGCAACGAGGCGACCGCACGGGGTGCGGTGTACACGGTGATCGAGGCCGCGAAACACCTCGGCATGGACCTGGAGGGCGCGCGGGTGGTCGTCCAGGGCTTCGGCAATGCCGGCTCCTTCTCCGCGAAGCTCATGGCCGAGCTCGGCGCGGTCGTGGTCGGGCTCTCCGACACGCACGGCGGCATCCACAACCCGAAGGGCATCGACCCGGCCAAGGTGGACGCGTACAAGCGCGAGACCGGGACCGTCGTCGGCCTGCCGGGCCTGGAGAAGATCAGCAACAGCGAGCTCCTCGAGCTCGACTGCGACATCCTCATTCCCGCCGCGATCGAGAACCAGATCGGCGAGCACAACGCGCCGAACATCAGGGCTCGGCTCGTCGCCGAGGCCGCCAACGGTCCGACGAGCCCGGAGGCCGACCGCATCCTGTACGACCGTGGGATCTTCCTGATCCCCGACATCCTGTGCAACGCCGGCGGCGTCACGGTCTCGTACTTCGAATGGGTGCAGGACCTGCAGAACCTCTTCTGGCGCGAGGCGACGATCAACGCGCGCCTCAAGGAGGTCATGGTCCGGTCGTTCAACGACGTGCTCCAGATGTCGTTGAAGCACAAGGTCAACATGCGGACGGCCGCCTACATGGTCGCGGTCGCCCGAGTCGCGGAAGCCACGCTCACCCGGGGCATCTACCCGTAACCGCACGCCGCGCGAGCGCGGCCTAGATCGGCGAGGACCTGCAGCAACTCATCGCGGTCGACCTCGAGACGACGGGGTTCGACGCCGAGACCGACCGGATCGTCGAGATCGGGGCGGTGCGGCTCCGGCTCGGCCCGGATGGCGTCGAGCTCGGTGAGACGTTCGCGACGTTCGTGGATCCGGGCCGCGCGGTGGGCTCGGCGATCACGCGCCTCACCGGCATCCGCGACGTGGACCTCGCGGCTGCGCCATCGTGCGCCGAGGCGATCGCGGCATTTAGCGCGTTCGCGGCGGACGCCTGCCTGCTCGGGCACAACGTCGGCTTCGATCTCGAGTTCCTCGAACGCAATGGCTTCCCGGCAGGCGCCGCGCGTCTCGACACCGCGGAGCTCGCGTCGGTGCTCCTCCCGTCTGCCTCGTCGTACGCGCTGCAGCGTCTCGCCGCCGACGACGGGATCGTGCCGAACGCGGCGCACCGGGCACTCGACGACGCGCTGACCTCCGCGGCGGTGCTCGCCGCGCTCGCGAGGCGGGCCCGCGAGCTGCCGCCCGCGCTTCTCGCGGAGATGGCCGCGTACGCGACGCTGCTCGGGCCGGCCGCCGAGCGCTTCTTCACCGATGCCCTGGGCGCGGCGACGCGCGGCGCATGGGCCGAGCGGGAGCCTTCAGCGGACGCGGCCGTAGGCCGCGGTGATAAGCGGGAGCCTTCAGCGGACGCGGCCACCGGCCGCGATGATGACCGGATATTCGCGCGGCCGGCGTACGGCGCGGGCGCGTCGACGCACGATCGGCTCGGCGGTGCGTCGGTGCCGGCGACGCCGCTGGGCGACGTGAGCTCGCTCCTCGCTCCCGATGGGCCGCTCGCGTCGACCATGGCGGGCTTCGAGGACCGGCCGGAGCAGCGCGCGCTGGCGGTGGAGATCGAGCGCACGTTCGATGGGGGAGGCGTGCTCGTGGCCGAGGCGGGGACGGGTGTCGGGAAGTCGCTCGCGTATTGCCTGCCCGCCATCGGCCGGGCGCTCGAGGGGGAGCGCGTCATCGTGAGCACCCATACGCTCCCGCTCCAGGACCAGCTCGTCCGCAAGGATCTGCCCGCGCTGCAGGCCGCGCTGGGCACCGACGTCCCGGTCGCCGTGCTCAAGGGCCGCTCGAACTATCTCTGTCCCCGTCGTTGGCAGCTGTTCCGCACCCAGGCCGCCACACGCGAGGAGGCGCGTCTGGTCCTCAAGACGCTGGTGTGGCGGACGACGACGACCGCCGGCGACCGGGCCGAGCTCAACCTGCTCGGTCCCGAAAGTGCGCTCTGGTCGCGCGTCTCGGCCGACGATGAGACGTGCACGGGCCGGCGCTGCGCCGCGACGCGCGGGGGCTGCTATCTCGAACGTGCCCGCGCGGCGGCGGCCGAGGCGGGCCTCGTCGTCGTGAATCACGCGCTCCTCCTGCACGATGCGCGGGCCAACGGCTCGCTCCTGCCGGACGCCGAGCACGTCGTCGTCGACGAAGCCCACCGGCTCGAGGACGTCGCCGCGGACGCGTTCGGCCATCGTCTCGAGACCTGGCGCGCCCGACGCGATCTCGAGCGGATCGCGCGCTCGCCCCTCGTGACCGCGGCCCTTCGCTCGGATGACAGCCTCACCGTCGAGGCTGCCGAGAGCCTTCGTGCGGAGATCGCTCGGGCGAGCGGGTTCGCGGAGGAGACCTTCACGGCGCTCGCGGCCCTCGTCCCTGACGACGCCGACCGGATCCGGATCACCGCCGGCCTGCGCGCGAGCGACGAGCGCTGGCTGCCGGTCGAGCTCTCCGCCGAGCGGCTCGCCGATGCCTTCGCGGCGATCCGCGTTGCGGGCGAGCGGCTGGCGGAACGAGGCGGTGACGATGACGCCCTGGCCGAGCACGAAAGCGCGATGAAGGAGCTCATCGGGGAGCAGGGCGCGATCTCGCACGGCATTCATCAGCCGAGGCCCGGCGAGATCGCGTGGCTCGAGCGCTCGGACTCGGGCGTCGGGCTCTTCGTCGCTCCGGCCCACGTGGGCGACGCCGTCCGGCGCACGCTCGTCGACCGGCACCGGTCGGTGGTGCTGACGTCGGCGACGCTCGGCGTCGCGGGGACGATGACCTTCACGCTCGAACGGTTGGGCGTCGCCGACATCGCGGGCACCTTGCAGGTCGGCTCACCGTTCGACCATGCCGCCCAGGCCGCGCTCCTGGTGCCGTCGGACATCGCCCTGCCCCACGACGCGGGGTTCGCGGCGGAGGCGGCGGCGATCATCGCGGACGTCGCCCGGGCCCTGGGGGGCCGGACACTGGCCCTCTTCACCGCGCACGGCGCGATGCGCGATGTGGCGGCACGGCTCGCGGGGCTGGAGGAGGGCGGCCTCGCCGTTCTCACCCAGGGCATCGACGGCTCTCGGCGCGCGATCCTCGAGCGATTCGCAGCGGGTGGCGCGGTCCTCCTGGGCACGCAGTCGTTCTGGGAAGGGGTGGACCTGCCGGGCGATCAGCTGCGCTGCGTCGTGATCGCCAAGCTGCCGTTCCCGGTGCCGGACGACCCGTTGATCCAGGGCCGATCGGAGCGCTACGACGACCCGTTCCGCGAGTACATGCTGCCGCTTGCCGCGCTGCGCCTGCGTCAGGGCTACGGCCGGCTGATCCGGACGAAGACCGACCGTGGCGCGGTGGTCCTCCTCGACCGACGGATCCTGCTCCGCGACTACGGCCCGGTGTTCCTCGCGTCGCTGCCCAGCGTCCGAGCCCAGCGGCTCCCGAGCGATGCGATCGGCATGCTCGTCGCCGAGCACTGCGCACGCGGATGATCGCGCCATGGACCCTGCAACCGCGGGGCCCGTCGAGGGCCTGAGCTCTTCGGCTGCTCGATCGCGGGCCCCGAGGCCCCCTCGAAACCCTCCGCGCCGAGGTCGGATCGACGGGTCATCCCGACTTCCGCTAGGCGAAAACGGGGCGGTGTCCGGGTGGTGGCAACCACCCTCGGGAATGCGCAACTCTTGCCCGCGCGACATAGACTGACGCCCAGCGAGTGTGGGCATTTCGCCCCGCTTAAGTACGTGGAAGAAAGGGGGTGCCTAGATGCTCGCATTCCTCCGTGACGACGAAGGCCAGGGACTGGTCGAGTACGCTCTCATCATTGCCGTCATCGCCATCGCGGTCATCGTCGCCATGATCTTCCTGCGCGGTCAGATCCAGAACATCTTCAGCAACATCGGCAACAACCTCACCTAGGTCGTCACGACGAACCCTGAACATGTAGGGCCCGGGCCGTTGCCCGGGCCCTGTTCATTTCCATTGCTCGACCCCGCCACGCCTTCTTGGCTGTCTTCTCGGTCTTGCTACCGCCGCCGACCGACCGCTGCCTCGCATGCCAGGCGCAGTGCCTCCCAGACGTCCGGGTGCGTGCCGTCGCGGGCGACGATCCGCTGCCCTGGCTTCACCACCTCGGAGCCCTCGGCCGCGAAGTCCGCCCGCGCCGGGTCATGAAGGTCGAGGTACATGTGGTACCGGGCCAGCGGGCGGCCCTCGGGCACGAGCCGGATCTCACCGAGCTGCTCATCGCTCAGGCCCGCGAGGACCCGGTGCTCGCCACGGACGTCGAGGGCGGTGAGCGCCGGGCCCGGCCGCTCCTCGTCTTCCTCGTCGGCCAGCACGACCTCCCAGCGGTGGGAGTTCCCCGGCGGGACGGGGTTCTCGTCGTAGCGCGCCATGCGGCCGGCCCTCGCAGCGCCCGTGCCAGGCTCGCGGCTTGTTACGATTGGGTCGGATCGGGCCAGAGCCCGATATCACGCACGCCTCCCGCGATCCCTGCGCCGCCCGCCCGGGTGGCGTGAGAGCGAGGGGCGGAGGGAACAAGGGAGAACGGTCTTGGCCGTCGTCACCATGAAGCAGCTCCTCGAGTCGGGTGTCCATTTCGGGCACCAGGCGCGCCGGTGGAACCCGAAAATGAAGCGCTTCATCTTCATGGAGCGCAACGGGATCCACATCATCGATCTCCAGCAGACGCTCACCCGCGTCGAGGAGGCGTACCAGTTCGTCCGCGAGCTCGCCGAATCCGGCGGACAGGTCGTGTTCGTGGGCACGAAGAAGCAGGCCCAGGAGTCGATCGCCGAGGAGGCGCGGCGCTGCGGGATGCACTTCATCAACCAGCGCTGGCTCGGTGGCTTCCTCACGAACTTCGTCACGATCCAGAAGCGGATCGGCCGGCTGAACGAGCTCATCGAGCGGAAGGAACGGGGCGATTTCCTCACCATGCCGAAGAAGGACGCCCAGCGGCTCGACGACGAGCTCGTCCATCTCGATCGCTACTTCCAGGGCGTGCGCGAGCTCAAGCGTCCGCCCGCAGCGCTCTTCGTCGTGGACCCGCACCGCGAGCACATCGCGGTGGACGAGGCCCGGCGCCTGGAGATCCCGGTGATCGCGATGGTCGACACGAACTGCGATCCCGACCTCATCGACGTCATCATCCCGGCGAACGACGACGCGATCCGGGCGGTGAAGCTCATCTGCCAGAAGATGGCCGACGCGATCCTCGAGGGTCGCGCGCAGCTCGACGCCACCTCGAAGGAGGCGACGCCCGAGGACATGGGCTATGCGCCGTCGGCGACGGCGCCGGGCTATGGCGCGGAGGTCGGGGTGCCGCGGGCGAAGCGCACGCCGCGCGTCTACGAGCCCGAAGAGGACGAGTACCCGATCGGCGGCTACGAAGAGGAGGCCGCCGTGGCCGACGAGACCACGCCGGGCGAAGCCGCGCCCGCGAGCGACGCGACGATCGCCGCTCCGGTGGCCGAAGCCTCCGGCGTCACGGAGGAGAAGTAGGGATGGCATCGGCATCCGACGTCTCGCGTCTACGCGCCGAGACGGGCGCCGGCGTGATGGACTGCAAGCGCGCGCTCGACGAGTCGAAGGGCGACTTCGAGCGCGCCAGGACGATCCTCCGCGAGCGCGGCCTCGCGAAGGCGGCGAGCAAGTCCGAGCGTGAGGCCAAGGAGGGGGTCGTCGAGGCGTACGTCCACGGGGGAGGGAAGATCGGCGTGCTCGTCGAGCTGTCGAGCGAGACCGACTTCGTCGCGCGGAACCCGGAGTTCCGCGACCTCGCCAAGGCGATCGCGATGCAGGTCGCGGCCATGTCCCCGCTGGGCGTGACCGTCGACGAGCTCACTGACGAGCAGGTCCGCGAGCTCCTCGCGCAACACGGCGACGAGCAGAAGGCGTTCGAAGCCGCGGTGCTCATGCACCAGCCGTACATCAAGGATCCGTCGCGCACGATCGGCGATCTCGTGACCGAGTACGCCGCGAAGGTGGGTGAGAACGTGCGCGTCCGCCGCATCGTGCGCTTCCAGCTGGGCGACGCCGCGTGAGCGACCGGCCGGAATACCGCGTGGGCGACGAGCCGAAGTATCACCGCGTCCTGTTGAAGCTCTCCGGCGAGGCACTCTTGGGCGATCGGACGTTCGGGATCTCGCCCGCCTACGTCCGCTACCTCGCCGAGGAGGTCCGGAAGGTCCATGTGCTCGGCGTCCAGATCGCGGTCGTCGTCGGCGGTGGCAACTGGCTGCGCGGCGCGGACGCGGCCGAGCACGGCCTCGAGGAGGCCACCGCCCACTACATGGGGATGCTCGCCATGGTGATGAACGCGCTCGCACTGCAGTCGGGACTCGAGGCTGCGGGGATCGCGTCGCGCGTCCAATCCGCGATCACGATCGCCGAGGTCGCCGAGCCCTACATCCGCCGGCGCGCGATCCGCCATCTCGAGAAGGGGCGGGTCGTGATCTTCGCCGCCGGGACGGGCAACCCGTTCTTCACGAGCGACACGGCCGCGGCCCTGCGGTCGGCCGAGATCGACGCCGAGGTCATCCTCATGGGGAAGAACAAGGTCGACGGCGTGTACAGCGGCGATCCGCGGAAGGACGCGAGCGCGCACAAGTACGACGACCTCCAGTACCGCGACCTGCTCGAGAAGCGGCTGCAGGTGATGGACGCGACCGCCGCGGCCCTCGCCGAGGATCGCAAGATCCCGATCATCGTGTTCGATCTCAGCGAGAAGGACGCGATGGTGCGCGCGGTGCGTGGAGAGCACGTCGGCACGCTCGTTCACGCGGGGTAGGGGATGGCGCTCGAGGAGGTCGTCGCCCAGACCGAGGCCCGGATGAAGAAGGCCGTCGAGGCGCTGCGCCGCGAGGTGCAGTCGGTCCGGACCGGCCGTGCGACCCCCTCGCTGGTCGAGGCGCTCGAGGCCGACGCGTACGGCGTGCCGACGCCGCTCATCCAGCTGGCCGCGATCAACGCGCCCGAGCCGCGGCTCATCGTCATCCAACCGTGGGATCGCAATCTCATCAAGCCGATCGAGAAGGCGATCATCGGCAGCGACCTGGGGCTGACGCCGGGCAACGACGGGACGGTCATCCGGCTGCAGATCCCGATGCTCACCGAGGAGCGCCGCAAGGACCTCGTGAAGCAGCTCCACAAGAAGGTCGAGGAGGGCCGCGTGGAGATCCGGACGCTTCGCCGCCACGCCCAGGACGAGCTGCGCGCGAAGTCGAAGGGGACCGGCGTCTCGGCCGACGACGAGAAACGGCAGGAGGCGCTGCTCCAGAAGCTCACGGATCGATACGTCCTCGTCGCGGACGAGGTCGGCTCGGCCAAGGAGAAGGAGATCCTGGAGGTCTAGCTCGGGTACCTCCGCAGCGATCCCTCGACACATCGCGATCGTGATGGACGGGAACCGACGCTGGGCCCGTCGGCGCCATCTTCCCGTGATCGCCGGGCACCGCGCGGGCGTGGACACGATCCGCCGCACCGTGCGCGCGGCGCGTGACCGCGGCGTCGAGTTCGTGACCCTCTACGCGTTCTCGACGGAGAACTGGCGCCGCGAGCGCGACGAGGTGCTCTCACTGCTCGGCCTCCTCGAGGAGACGGTCCGTCGCGAGACGCCGACCCTCGTCGAGGACGGCGTCCGCCTGCGGATCATCGGCCGGATCGACGAGCTCGCGCCGTCCACCCAGCGCGCGTTCGCCGAGGCGACCCGCGCGACCGCGGGCGGACAGCGCGGCACGATGACGATCGCCTTCAACTACGGCGGCCGCGCCGAGATCGTCGACGCGGTGAAGCGGATCGCCGGCGAGGGCATCGGACCGGACGCGTTGGACGAGGCCGCCATCGCGGCGCGGCTCTACGCCCCCGAGCATCCGGATCCCGACCTGCTCATCCGCACCGGCGGCGAGCTGCGCATCTCGAACTTCCTGCTCTGGGAGGTCGCCTACGCCGAGATGTGGGCGACCGAGGTGCTCTGGCCGGACTTCTCCGTCGAAGACCTCGACCAGGCCCTCGCCTCGTACGCCCGCCGCGAACGGCGCTTCGGCCGCTGACCGATCTCGGGCGCCGCACCATCACGGCCGTCGTCTATGGGGCCGCCGTGCTGGCTGCGGTCCTCGCGCCGCCGGCGATCTTCGCGCTCCTCCTCGCGCTCGTCGGGGCCATCGCGCTTCGTGAGCTCGTCGCGTTGCGACGCGCCGGCGTGCCCGCCGTGCTCGAGGGCGCGCTCCTCGTCATTGGTCTCGCCGCGCTCTTCTGGCTGCGCACGTGGTGGGACGGGGACCTCGCGCGACCGGGCGTGGTGCCGCCGCCGCTCGTCGCGATCCTCGCGACCTGGGCCGCCGACGTCGGCGCCTACCTCATCGGATCCGTCGCCGGCTCGCACAAGCTCGCGCCCACGCTCAGTCCGGGGAAGACGCGGGAGGGAACGATCGGCGGCTTCGTCGCCGGCGGGCTCACCGTCGTCGCGCTCGGGGCGATCGGCGAGGGCCTACCGAACGGTGCTGCCCTCGCGCTGACCATCGGTCCGGCCGCGCTCGCGGGCGACCTGCTCGAGAGCTGGGTGAAACGGCGCGCGGGGGTGAAGGATTCCGGGACCCTGCTCCCAGGCCACGGGGGGATGCTCGACCGCATCGATTCGCTCATCGCCACGGCCCCGCTCGTCGCGGCGTTCCTCGCGGGGCCACTCCTGCGGGCGCCGTGAATGGGATGATGGGTCGATGACCGCGCCCACCCGCGTCGCGATCCTCGGTGCGACAGGCTCGATCGGCCGGCAGACGCTCGAGGTCGTGGCCGCCCACCCGGGCCGCCTGACCGTAACGGCGCTCTCGGCGAACACCCGCGCGGCGGTCGCGCTCGAGCTCGCGGGCGGCTACGGGATCGATGCGGTGATCGCCGACAGCAGCACGCCCGACGGCGCCGCCCGCCTCGTCGCGCTCGCGACACAGGACGACGTCGATCTCGTCGTCGTGGCCACGCCCGGGATCGCCGGCCTTCGCCCCACGCTTGCCGCGCTCGCGGCGGGCAAGGACGTGGCGCTCGCTAACAAGGAGGTGCTAGTCGTCGGCGGGCCGCTCGTGCGCGCCGCGAGCGGCGGCGCAGGCCGGCGGCTCCGGCCGGTCGACAGCGAGCACGCCGCCCTCTGGCAGTGCCTGGCCGCCGCGCCGCCCGAGCGCGTCCGCCGCGTCGCGCTCACCGCCTCAGGTGGCCCGTTCCGCGAGCGGCCGCTCGACACCTTCGCGACGATCACGCCCGTCGAGGCGCTGCGCCACCCGACCTGGCGGATGGGCCCGAAGGTGACGGTCGATTCGGCGACGCTGGTGAACAAGGCCTACGAGGTCGTCGAGGCGCACTGGCTCTACGGTTTCGGCTACGACCGCATCGACGTGGTGCTGCATCCCGAGAGCCTCGTCCACGCCATGATCGAGCTCGAGGACGGGAGCGTCCTGGCGCAGCTGGCCGAGCCCGACATGCGGCTGCCGATCCAGCACGCGCTGCTCTGGGAGCACGCCGGATCCCTCGCCCCGCAGCTCGACTGGACGCGCGAGCGGACCTTCCACTTCGGCACGGTCGAGGCGGCTCGGTACCCGTGCCTCCAGCTCGTGCTCGAGACCGCGCGGTCGGGGGACATCGGCGCGATGGTCGGGATCTCGGCGGCGGACGAGGTCGCCGTCGCGCGCTTCATCGCGGGCGACATCCGCTTCACCGAGATCGTCGAGCATCTCGAGCGCGGCGCCGAGCTCGGTACGGGAAAGGTCGCCGAGGACGACGTCGATGCGATCCTGGAGCTCGATGCTCGCGTTCGGCGCGAGCTGCGCCCGGCGATGGTGCGAGCGTGACCGGGATCCTCTCGATCTTCAGCGACGTGCGGACGCTCGTGCTCTTCATCCTCACTTTCACGCTGATCATCGCCGTCCACGAGCTCGGGCACTTCGTCTCGGCGCGCCTCCTCGGGATGAAGGTGCTGGAGTTCGCGTTCGGCTTCCCGCCCCGGGCGTTCGGCATCCGCCGCGGCGAGACCGAGTACACGCTCAACTGGATCCCGTTCGGCGGGTTCGTGCGGATCCTCGGCCAGGACGATTTCGCCATCCGGCAGCAGGGCACCGGCGACCCGCGCTCGTTCACGGCGCAGCCGTGGTGGGCGCAGGCCATCGTGCTGGCCGCCGGCGTGTTCATGAACTTCGTGCTCGCGCTCGTGGTGCTCACCGCCGCATTCGCGACAGGGACGACCGCGCCGACCGGCGACGTGCGCATCGTCGAGGTCAGCCCCGGCTCGCCGGCCAGCGCCGTCGGCATCCAGCCCGGCGATCTCGTGAAAAGCGTGAACGGCAACCCGATCCACACCGCGCGGGCGATGGTGAACATCACGACCAAGTCCGGAGAGACCGGCAAGGAGATCACGATCGATCTCGAGCGGAACGGCCGACCCGTGCCGCAGATCCGCGCGACTCCCCGAGCCGATCCACCACCTGGCGAGGGGGCGCTCGGCGCGAAGCTGGAAGAGGTCCAGGCGCCGGTCGCGGTCGCGGTGCCCGAGGCGTTCGGTCAGGCGGTGTCGCTGACCGGCGAGGTCGTGGGGCAGATCGCGGAGCTGCCGGGGCAGCTCCTGAGCCGCCCGGGTGGCACGGGCTCCGGCGCCCCGACCGTCGGCGGACCGATCGAGATCTTCCGGGTCACCGGCCAGATCGCGCAGTTCGGGATCCCGACGTTCCTGAAGCTCATCGGTGTCCTCTCGGTGAACCTCGGAGTGATCAACATCATCCCGTTCCCCGGCCTCGACGGTGGCCGGCTCTTCTTCGTGCTCGTGGGCGGCATCTTCCGCCGGCGGCTCTCGCCGCAGGTCGAAGCGGCCGTGCACGCGGTGGGCTTCGTGCTGCTGATCGCGCTGCTCGTCGTGGTGAGCATCTCCGACATCCGCCGTGCTGTGGGTGGTTGACCGATGAGATCGGTCAACCCTCCGCGCGCAATCAGGTTGTGACAAGATGGTACGTACCTCAGTATGTATAATGGTGCATACTGCCGGGAGGTACTGACATTGAGCATCGTGAACGTGAAGGAGTTGGGGCGCAGCGCCAGCGCGGTCGTCGCGGCGGTGGTTGATACTCGCCGTCCAGCGGTCATCACGCGCTCCGGTCATCCCGTGGCCGTCTTGGTACCGCTCGATGCGGCCAGTACGGCGTCGGCGCTGGAGGACTGGGCGCTCGCCCACTTACCCGAGTTCGTGCGCAGTCGAGCGGCGGCTGATAGGGAGAGCGCGGCTGGACGGACGATCGAGGCTGGAGCTTTCTTCAACGCGCAGGGCTTGCCCCGCAAGCGGGCGAGGGGAGCTGCAAAGCGCAGCCGCTGACGACCGCGAATGGCCCGAGTTGACCTCAGCTCATCCGCTCAGAAGGATTTGGGCAGGCTGCTGAAGACGCCGGCCGGCAAGGAGATCAGGCGCGTCGTCGTCGAGGATCTCACCGGCGATCGTTGGCCGGACAACCTCGATGTCGCGTCGCTGGAGGGCAAGGGGGGCTGGCTTCGGGTGCGCGCCGGTGCGTTCCGCATCGTCCTGCGTCCGCTGAACGCGGCCGAATGCAAGGCCCGTGGCGTCCAGAAGGGTTATCTCGTCGATCGGGTCGTGAACCGGCGCGACCTCGAACGCATCCTCAAGGCATATCGGTGAGGAGCGCTGCCGTATCACGCGCGACGGTGAGGCGGCGTCCGCGCGGGTAGCCTGCCCCGGATGAGCGAGCGCGTCGTCGAGGTCCGCGGGCTGCGGAAGGTCTTCAAGGTCCACGAGCGTGAGACCGGGCTCACGGCGACGCTGCGCTCGCTCGTGCGCCGGCGCTTCCGCGAGGTGCCGGCGGTCGATGGCATCGATCTCGACATCGAGCGCGGCGAAGTGGTCGGCTTTCTCGGCCCGAATGGCGCGGGGAAGACCACGACGCTGAAGATGCTCTCCGGGCTCCTCTATCCGAGCGCCGGCGAGGCGCATGTCCTCGGGCACGTCCCGTGGCGCCGCGAGGGCTCGTACCTGCGGCGCATGACACTGCTCATGGGGAATCGTACGCAGCTCGTCTGGGACATCCCCGCGGCCGACTCGTTCCTCGTCCTGCGCGAGATCTACGCGATCCCGGAGCCCGCGTACCGGCGCACGCTGGATGAGCTCGTGGAGCTGCTCGAGCTCGAGCCGCTCCTGCACAAGCCCGTGCGCGGCCTGTCGCTCGGCGAGCGGATGAAGGTCGAGTTCGCGGCCGGTCTGCTGCACGCTCCCGAGGTCGCCTTCCTCGACGAGCCGACGATCGGCCTCGACGTCTCGATGCAGGTGCGGATCAGGCGGTTCATCGCGGAACACAACCAGCGATCGGGCACGACGATCCTGCTCACCAGTCACTACATGGATGACGTCGTCGCGCTCTGCAAGCGCGTCATCGTGATCCACCACGGGGTCCTGCTCTACGACGGCGTCCTCGCCGACCTTGCGGAGCGGATGGCCCCGTACAAGCGGATCGCGGTGACGCTCCACCCATTCGCCGCGCAGCGGGACCTGTCCGGCTACGGGGAGGTCGCCTCCTCCGAGGCCCAGCGAGCGGTCCTCCACGTCGCGCGGAGCTCGGCGCCGGAGCAGGCCGCGCGGCTGGTCCGCGATCTCGGCGACGCGCTCGCGGACATCAGCGTGGAGGACCCACCGATCGAGGAGGTCATCGACCGGGTCTTCACCGCGGAGCGACCGTTGGGCGAGGCGATCGCGTGATCGGCATCTATCGCGCGTTGCTGCTCGCCCAGCTGCAATCGGCGGCGCAGTACCGGGTGCAGTTCGTCCTCTGGATGCTCTTCTCGATCGTGCGGCCGATCATCTTCCTCGCCGCGTGGGTGGCGGTGACCGCGGCCCAGGGCGGGACGGTCGCCGGGTTCACCGCCGCCGACTTCGCCGCCTACTACATCGCGCTCACGCTCGTCATGCACCTCACGACGGCCTGGAACTCGTTCGAGTTCGAGTTCGAGGTCCGCCAAGGGCGACTCTCGCCGAAGCTCCTGCGGCCGCTCCACCCGCTCCACTACTCGGTGGTCGAAAACCTCGTGTTCAAGCTGACGACGCTGCCGCCGCTCGCGGTCGTGCTCGTGATCATCGGGCTGACGTTCCAGGTCCGATTCGCCACGCAGCCCTGGCACCTCGCGCTGTTCATCCCGAGCATCGCGCTCGCGGCCGCGCTCTCGTTCATGGTCGGCTGGGTGGTGGCGACGCTGGCGTTCTGGGTCCAACGCGTCCAGACGGCCAACACGCTCCTCCAGCGGACGTCGTTCATGCTGGCCGGCCAGATCGCACCGATCTCGCTCATGCCGCTCCCGCTCCAGGTGGCCGCGTACGCGCTGCCGTTCGCGTACATCCTTGCCGTCCCGACCGACATCCTGCGGGGCGGCCTGACGCTCGAGGCTGCGCTCGTGCAGATGGCCGGGCAGGGGGCGTGGCTCGCGGCCTCGTTCGTCGCGTTCACCGTGGTCTGGCGCGCGGGCCTGCGCCAGTACAGCGGGGTCGGGGCCTGATGCGGCGCTACCTCAGGATGTTCGCGGCCTTCGCGAGCACCGAGTTCCAGTTCGAGATGGAGTACCGGGTCAACTTCCTGCTCGTCCTCGTGGAGATGATCCTGGTCGTCGGGACGAGCGTCGGCGCGGTGCTCGTCATGTTCGGTCACACGAACACGCTGAACGGATGGACCCTTCCGCAGATGCTCGTCCTGCTCGGCGTCTACTACCTCGTCCAGGGCGCGACGAACCTCCTGTTCTCGCCGTCGTTCGAGCGGCTCATGGAGCACGTGCGCCTCGGGACGCTGGACTTCCATCTGCTGAAGCCGGCGAGCGTGCAGTTCATCGTCAGCACGCGGCACCTGCGGATCGTGCGGATCGCCGATCTGGCGCTGGGCGTCGTCGTCCTCGTGTTCGGCCTGGTCCAGATCGGG
Source organism: Candidatus Limnocylindria bacterium (assembly GCA_036389935.1). Taxonomy (GTDB): domain Bacteria; phylum Chloroflexota; class Limnocylindria; order P2-11E; family P2-11E; genus UBA4735. The sequence continues at coordinate 8,945 of DASWCU010000149.1, read as the reverse complement.
GCGGGCGTCAGCGCGAGCGAGGTGCTGCTCTTCATCCTGGCGCTCGGCTTCGGGATCATGCTCATCTACGCGCTGCTGCTCAGCCTGGTGACGCTCTCGTTCTGGTTCGTGCGGGTCGAGAACCTCCTCGCGGTGTTCTGGTCCTTCACCGATGCCGGCCGTTTCCCGGTCGACGTCTATCCCGGCTGGCTGCGGGTGACCCTGTCCACCGTCGTGCCGATCGGCATCGCGGTCACGGCTCCCTCTCAGGCCGTCGCCGGGCGGTTGGACGCCGCCGGGGTCGCACTGCTGGGCGCGGGCGCGGTCCTGGCGCTCTGGATCGCCGGCGCGTTCTGGCGGCTCGGGCTGCGCTCGTACACCGGGGCGAGCGCGTAACGGCGCGCCGCGCCGCGCGTAGGCTTGAGTGAGATGGGATCACCGCTCAGCGTCGACCTGAACCTGCCCGAGGACCGCGTCGGCCCGCGACCGCGCCGGGCGAGCAAGCGGGTCTGGGTCGGTGGCGTGCCGATCGGTGACGGCGCCCCGATCGCCGTGCAGTCGATGTGCACGACGCTCACCCACGACGTCGACGCGACGATCCGTCAGATCGAGCGGCTGCAGGAGGCCGGCTGCGAGATCGTCCGGGTGGCCGTGCCCGACCGGCGTGGAGGTGAGGCCCTCAGGGAGGTCGTCCGGCGGAGCATCCTGCCGGTCGTCGCCGACATCCACTTCGACTACAAGCTCGCCCTCATGGCGCTCGAGGCACGCGTCCATAAGCTTCGCCTGAACCCCGGGAACATCCACAACAAGGACGGCGTGCGCGAGGTCGTGAAGCGCGCGAAGCTCCAGGGAACGCCGATCCGCATCGGCGTGAACTTCGGCTCCATCCCGGACAAGCAGCCGGGTGAGCTCAGAGATGACGCCCAGCGGATGGTCGATCTCGCGCTGAGCGAGGTGAAGATCCTCGAGGACCTCGACTTCGACGACATCGTGATCAGCGTCAAGGCGTTCGAGGTGCCGAAGATGATCGCCGCGTACCGCCGGCTGGCCAAGGCGGTGCCGTATCCACTCCACCTCGGGGTCACCGAGTCGGGGACGCTGCTGTCGGGCTCGGTCCGTTCGACCGCGGGCATGAGCGTCCTCCTGTACGAGGGCATCGGGGACACGATCCGCGTCTCGCTCTCCGAGGACCCGGTGATGGAGGTCAAGGCGGCGTTCGACATCTTGAAGTCGCTCGAGCTCCGCGACCAGGGCCTCACGCTCGTCGCGTGCCCGTCGTGCGGCCGTGCGGACATCGACCTCATCCCCCTCGCGAAGGTCGCGGAGGAGCGCCTACGCGCCCTCCCGGTGCCGATGAAGATCGCCGTCATGGGGTGCGAGGTGAACGGGCCGGGCGAGGCGAAGGACGCCGACGTCGGCATCGCCGGCGGAGTGGGGAAGGGCGCGATCTTCCGCAAGGGCAAGGTCGTCGGCGTGTACCCCGAGTCCGAGCTCATGGACGGGCTCCTCGCGGAGATCGACAAGATCCTCGTCGAGAATGGGAAGGAGCCGTACTCCGACAAGGCCCCGAAGCTCTCGCACGAGGGCCAGCTCACTCCCGGCCGATCGGTCCCCGCCGGCACGCGGGGATAGCCTCCGCCGTGGACGCCACCAGCGGCGTCGTCCACATCCGTCGCGCGACGATCGCGGACGTGGACTTCCGCGAGGTCGCCTTCTCCCGCTTCACACCCGACGGTTGCGTCTTCGTGAACTGCGACTTTGGCGGGATCGTCTTCGATCGCAAATGGCAGCCGCTCTTCTCGAGCCCGGTCCAGAGCGTGTTCCGGGACTGTCGCTTCGACGGGGCCGATCTGGTCAAGGCGGACCCCGGCCAGACGCGCTTCGAGCGCTGCAGCTTCGTCGATGCGCGCATCGAGAAATGGCAGTCGGCATGCGCGGAGTTCGTCGATTGCGTCTTCGCCGGTCCGCTCGTCCAGTGCCGGTTCTACGGGCGGCCGTGGGGCCTCGGGGCGCAGCACATCGATCCGAAGCGCGCGACGAACGAATTCCGCGGCAACGACTTCCGCCGTTCCGACCTCGTCGAGACGGTCTTCGTCCACGGGATCCGCATGGCCGAGCAGACCTGGCCCGATACGCCGGAGTGGATCCACCTCGACCGGTTCCACCAGCGGGCCCAGCGGGTGCGGGCCGCCGTGATCCGCTGGAAGGACCCCGAGCTCCGCCAGGCGGCCCTCTCGATGCTCGTCCGGCTGCAGACCCTCTACGGGGAGCAGACCGAGCTCGTCTGCCGCCGCTTCGATCCGCGGGCCAAGATCCCAGCAGAGGCACAGGCGCGCGTCTGGGAGGTCTTCGCGGCCGCCCTCTAGGTCGGGTTCCCGCGGTTTCCGGCGCTCGATCGGGTCAGCGCCCGGTCCGGCGGGCCGGTCCCGGATGGGGCCGCGCGTACCATTCGCCCGCGCCCCGCGTTTCCACGAGCGACACCAGCGCTGGACGCGCATGAAGGGGGAAGCCGATGTTCCGTACGGGGAGCAAGAACGACCCGGTCCCGGAGCAGTCTCCGCGAGAGAGCTGGGCTTCACAGGAGGGACCGATGCAGGAGCGGGCACGCCAGACCACGAGCGAGGGCGCACTGAACGCGCTTCTTGGCCGGGGCTCGGAGTTCGACGGCAAGCTGAGCTTCGAGGGGACCGTGCGGATCGACGGTACCTTCACCGGCGAGATCACCACGAACGACATGCTCATCGTGGGCGAAGGCGCGAAGGTCGCGGCGGACATCAGCTGCGGCGCCGTCGTCGTGCACGGCGACGTCACCGGGAACATCAAAGCGTCGAGCTCGGTCGAGCTCCACAAGCCGGCTCGGGTCAAGGGCGACATCTCGACCCCATCCCTCATGATCGACAAGGGCGTCGTGTTCGACGGCAGCTCGAAGATGGAGAGCGCGACGTCGAACCTGGTGACCCTCGGGCGGCGCGAGGAAGCGGCCGAGCTCTAGCTCATCACCGGCGCCTTTGGCGCCGTCCGCTGAAGGCTCCGCATCACCGGCGCCTGCGGCGCCGTCCGCTGAGGGCTCCGCATCACCGGCGCCTTCGGCGCCGTCCGCTGAGAGCTCGAGCTAGCGGCGCGACTCCCGGTCGCGCTGCTCGCGCTCGTGCTGCAGGCGCCACTCATCGCGTGGCGTCTTGCCATGGTGCGGGCAGTTCTGCCAGCGGCACTTGTGCGCGGGCTGCCAGAGGATCGCGATGCCGAGCGCTGCGATCCCGAGGAGCTCCGCGAGAAGCTGCGCCGTCACCTGGTCGAGCTGCACGTCGCCTCCTGGTACGACGCGACCTTGCGCAAACCGTGCCACTCAGGCCGGGCCGAGCGCCGGGCGGGTGGACCGGCGTGCCCGATTCGTCACAATTCGCAGATGCGCCAGTCGCGGCTCTTCGGCCGGACCCTGCGGGACGCTCCGGCGGACGCGCAGACGCCGGGTCACCAGCTCATGCTCCGGGCCGCTATCGCGCGTCCGCTCGCGTCGGGCCTCTACACGTGGCTGCCGCTCGGCTTCCGCGTGGCGAAGAAGGTGGAGCAGATCATCCGGGAGGAGATGGACCGGATCGGCTGCCAGGAGATCGAGATGCCGGTCCTCACCCCGGCCGAGTACTGGCGCGAGACCGGCCGCTGGGATCTGCTCGAGCCGATCACGTTCCGGACCCGCGACCACAATGGCCGCGAGTTCATGCTCAGCTACACCCACGAGGAGCTGGTCACCCACCACGCGCGGAACGAGATCCTCTCGTACCGCCAGCTCCCGGTCATGGTCTACCACTTCCAATCGAAGGGCCGGGATGAGGCACGCCCGCGGGCGGGCCTGCTGCGAGCACGCGAATTCGTGATGAAGGACGCGTACTCCTTCGACGCCGACCAAGCGGGCCTCGAGCGCTCGTACGCGCTCCAGTACGACGCGTACACGCGCATCTTCCGGCGGCTCGGGCTCGACGCGGTGAGCGTCGAATCGGACACCGGCGCCATGGGTGGGGACGTGGCGCACGAGTTCCAGGTGCTCATCGACGCCGGGGAGGACTCGATCCTCATCTGCGAGAGCTGCGACTACCGCGCCAACCAGGAGCGCGCCGAACGGCGGCTCCCAGATGCGCCCGCGGCGACGGACGTCCCGCCGGCCGAGGAGGTGGCCACGCCGAGCGTGACCTCGATCGAGGCGCTCGGGACGTTCTTCGACGCGCCGGCGAACGCGTTCCTGAAGACGCTGCTCCTGCGCGCGGGCGACGAGGTCGTGGCGGTGATCCTGCCCGGCGATCGCGAGGCGAGCCACGCCAAGCTGCGCAAGCTCCTCGGCGTGATGGAGCTCACCTTCGCCGGCGACGCCGACTTCGTTCGGGCCGGCGGCGTCGCCGGCTACGTCGGCCCGCGCGGGCTCCACGCGCGCGTGGTCGTCGACACGAGCGTGGAGCGCCGTGGGTACATCGCGGGGGCGAACAAGCGCGACATCCACGTGAAGAACATCCTGCCGGGCCGGGATTTCCCGGACGCCGAGCGCGTCGACGTGCACGACGTCGTGGCCGGGGACGCCTGCCCGCGCGATGGCGGGCGGCTCGTGCTGCGCCGAGGTGTCGAGGTGGGCAACATCTTCGCGTTCGGCACGTACTACTCCGCGAAGATGGCCGGTGCGACCTTCCTCGCGGAGGACGGGACGCGGAAGCCATTCGTCGGCGGCTCGTACGGGATCGGCATCGGCCGTTCGGTGCAGACGATCATCGAGACGCACCACGACGACAAGGGGATCGTATGGCCGTTCCAGGTCGCGCCGTATGAGGTTCACGTGGTCGCGCTGCCGGTCAACGACGAGTCGGTCTGCCGTACGGCCGAGACGCTCGTCGCCGCGCTCGAAGGGAACGGGATCGAGGTCCTCTACGACGACCGCGAGGACTCCGCGGGGGTGAAGTTCGCCGACGCGGACCTCATCGGTATCCCGTTCCGGGTGACCGTGAGCCGCCGCTCGCTGCAGAACCAAGCGATCGAGCTGAAGTCGCGCGCCGGATCGGAGCTCGAGCTCGTGCCGAGCGACATCGCCGCCGAGCGCATCACCGACGTCGTGCGCCGCGCCCGCAGCGCCGCACCGTGAGCGACGGCCGCGCTTCGATGAGCGTCCGGTCCGCATGACGGGCGGCTGCGCCTCGTGAAGCAAGCGCGGCCGGTGGCGCCGATCGCGCGCGAGGAGGAGCGCTCGCTCGAAACGACCCTCCGGCCGCGCGCCCTCACTGACGACGAGTACATCAACCAGGACAAGGTCAAAGCGAACCTCCGGATCCTCGTCGCGGCCGCGAAGCAGCGCGGCGATCCGCTCGAGCATGTCGCGCTCTACGGCCCGCCCGGGGTGGGGAAGACGTCGCTCGCGAACGTCATCGCGCACGAGCTCGAACGGCCGATCCGCATCACCAGCGGTCCGGCGATCGAACGCGCCGGCGACCTCGCGGCGATCCTCACGAACCTCGAGCCCGGCTCGGTGCTGTTCGTGGACGAGGTGCACCGGTTGCCGCGGATCGTCGAGGAGGCGCTCTATCCGGCGATGGAGGACTTCCACCTCGACATCGTGCTCGGGAAGGGCCCTGGCGCCCGGACCCTGCGGCTCCCGCTTCCGCGCTTCACGCTCGTCGGGGCGACCACGCGCATCGGCCGGCTGAGCTCACCGCTGCGCGATCGCTTCGGGGCGACGTACCGGCTGGACCTCTTCACCCCCGAGTCGCTCGAGCGCGTCGTCCGGCGGTCGGCGAAGATCCTCGGTGTCGCGATCGAACCGGCGGCGGCGGTCGAGATCGCGCGGCGCTCGCGCGGTACGCCACGGATCGCGAACCGCTGGCTGAAACGGGTCCGCGACTTCGCCCAGGTCCGGCACGACGGCGCGGTCACGCTCCCGGTCGCGCAGGAGGCGCTCGCGGCGCTCGAGGTCGACGAGGCCGGCCTCGACGCCGTCGATCGCATGCTCCTGGGCGCGATCGTCGAGAAGTTCTCGGGCGGTCCGGTGGGCCTCGACACGCTCGCCGCGGCGGTGAGCGAGGACACCGAGACGATCGAGGACATGTACGAGCCGTACCTCCTGCAGGAGGGCTACTTGCAGCGGACGCCGCGGGGCCGGATCGCGACCGAGCGGGCCTACCGCCATCTCGGGCTCGCCGAACCGAAGCGGCCGGTCCTCTGGGACGAGCCGTCGTCCGCCTGATCGGCGTGCGCGTTCGGCCGTGCGGGAGCGTGGGACAATGGGACGATGGAACAACCTGAGACCGCCCGCGCCGCCTCCACCGAGCCGATCGTCTCGGAGGCCGAGAAGCAGGAGAAGATCCTCAACGCCCTCCAGGCCGTGCTCGACCCGGAGATCGGGCTCTCGGTGATCGACCTCGACCTCATCCGCGAGGTGTCGTTCGCCGGCGAGGAGGCCGAGGTCAAGATGGTGCTCACGACGCCGTTCTGTCCGTACGGGCCGATGCTGATCAACCAGATCCAGTCGGTGTCCGAGCAGGCGGCGGAGATGCCGGTGAAGGTCACGGTGCTGCCCGATCGCTGGGAAGCGCCGCCGTGGCTCCGCTGAGCTAGGCCTCCCGCGCCGGCCGCGCGGCCCCCTCGACCGCGCGCGAGAGCACGAACAGGACGTCCGACAGGCGGTTCAGCCAGGGCAGCAGGTGCGAGCCGTCAATGGCGCCGCTGTCGGCCAGCGCGACGACCCTTCGCTCGGCCCGGCGGGCGACCGCCCGGGCCTGGTCGAGCTGCGCCGAGAGGGCATCCTCGCCAGGGATGACGAAGCGGCCGGCGATGTCGACCGTCGCGCGCAGCGCCGCGGCGTGCTCCTCGAGCGCGGCGACCGCGGTCGCGTCGATGCGTTCCGGGAGCCGGCCGCGCTCCTCGGCCGCCGTACCGACCTCGGACATCGCCACGTACAGGCCGCGCTGGAGCTCGAGAAGTGTCTCCGCGACGGTGCCCTCGGCCGCCGCGCGCGCGACGCCGATCGCGGCCTGCGTCTCGTCGAGGTCCCCGAGCGCCTCGATGCGTGGATCCGTCTTGCGGATCCGGCCCGGTCCGAACAGCGACGTGTCGCCGCCGTCGCCGGTGCGCGTCGTGACGCGCGCGCCGCGTGCTGAGCGGGGCATCCGCAGAAGCATACGGACCACATCCCGCTGCTATGCTCGGCATACTTCCGGCGCGCTTCCGCCGGTCTCCTTGAGGAGGGTCACGTGCCGACAGGCGGTGGGGACGCGGGTCAGAAGAAGGCGAAGAAGAAGTCCAAGGCGCAGCTCGAAAAGGAGCTCAAGCGCAAGGGGCCGGGCTCACCGCTCGCGCCGATGACGTTCGAGGTCATCAAGCCCAAGCGCAAGGAACAGCTCTAACGGTGGCCGGGCCGAGCAAGGCCGTGCCGTTCTCGTCCCGCAGTGGCGACAGAGTGAGCGAGAAGTCGAAGGCGATCGACCAGGCCATCCTGCAGATCGAGAAGCAGTTCGGGAAGGGCTCGATCATGAAGCTCGGCGCGAACGCCGGGGAAGCGGTCGAGAGCATCCCGAGCGGCTCGCTCGCCCTCGATCTGGCGCTCGGCGTGGGCGGCTACCCGCGTGGCCGGGTCATCGAGATCTACGGCCCGGAGGCCTCGGGCAAGACGACCCTCGCCCTGCACGCCGTCGCGGCGGTCCAGCGGAATGGGGGCACGGCGGCGTTCATCGACGCGGAGCACGCGCTCGATGCCGGCTGGGCGCGGATCTGCGGCGTGAACACGGACGAGCTGCTCATCTCGCAGCCCGACAATGGCGAGCAGGCGCTCGAGATCGCGGACACCCTCGTGCGCAGCGGCGCCGTCGACCTCGTGGTCATCGACTCGGTCGCCGCGCTCGTGCCGAAGGCCGAGATCGAGGGCGAGATGGGCGACAGCCACATGGGCCTGCAGGCGCGGCTCATGAGCCAGGCGCTGCGCAAGATCACCGGCACCGTCTCGAAGACGAAGACGACGGTCATGTTCATCAACCAGCTGCGCGAACGCATCGGTGTGATGTTCGGATCGCCGGAGGTAACTACTGGCGGCAAGGCGCTGAAGTTCTATGCATCGATCCGGCTCGACGTGCGGCCGATCGAGCCGATCAAGAACGGCACCGACGTCATCGGGCGGCGCGTGAAGGTCAAGGTCGTGAAGAACAAGGTCGCGCCGCCGTTCCGCATCGCCGAGATGGAGATCCTCGCGGCGGAGGGCATCTCCCGCGAGGGTGGGCTCATCGACATGGGGATCGTCACCGGCGTCATGACGAAGTACGGCGCGTGGCTCAACTACGGCGAGCAGCGCCTCGGCCAGGGCCGCGAGAACGCGAAGCAGTTCCTGCGCGACCATCCCGACGTCGCGGCGGAGCTCGAGGGCAAGGTGCGCGAGAAGTCCGGCGCGCTGCCGGTCGGCGGGCCCGACGGTGAGGAGAGCTAAGGCCGATCCGACCCCGCCGTCACCCGAGACGGCGTACGACGTCGCGGTCCGCTATCTCGCGCAGCGCCCGCGCAGCGTCGCCGAGATCCGCCGCCATCTCCGCGGCAAGCGCTTCGACGACGCTGCCCAGGACCACGCGATCGACGCGCTCCGCGCGCAGCGCTACGTCGACGACGAGGACTTCGCCCGCTACTGGGTGGAGCAGCGCGAGCGCCGGCCGCGCGGCGAGCGCGCGCTCGTCAGCGAGCTCCTCGCGAAGGGCGTCGCCCGCGAGACGATCGACATCGTCCTGGGCGAGGCGCCGCCCGACGCGGAGGTCCGCCGGGCCCGTGAGGCGGTCCGCCGCCCGCTGACCCGCTGGCTCACCCTGCCGGATGCCGAGCGCAAGCGCCGGATCCACGCGCTGCTCGTCTCGCGCGGCTTCTCCTACGACACGATCGAGGAGGTGCTCGCGCGCCCGGAGGACGAGGCCGAGTAAGGCGGGCGGCGCCGGCCGACGTGCGCCGGATCCCCGCCGGTC
>DASWCU010000148.1:0-4648 GCA_036389935.1 Candidatus Limnocylindria bacterium | reverse complement strand
GCGCGGGTCGAGCGGGAGCGGCGGACCGATCCGGCGACCGGTGAGCACGATGTATACGAATAGCAGCGCACCCGCCGCGAGCAGTGCGCGACCCAGCCAGGTGCGCTCGAGCAGTGCGATGAAGTCGGGCGACGGATGGGCGCCGTGGTGGTACTCGTCGAACCCGACGTGACCGGTGCCCGCGGCCGCGAGGACCAGACCGAAGTGCGCGTTGTCGGCCAGGGCGATGCCGCTGTTGACGAAGGGGGCGAGCGATCCAACGGCGTACACGGTGCCGCGGCCCTCACGGGTCACGGCGACGAACGGATTGCCGTCGTCGAGCACGAGCGGCGTGGCGTCCACATCGGGCGCGAGCGTGGTCCCGAGATCGATCGAGAGTGAGCGGACCGGCGGATCGGCGAAGGCGATCGAGCGGACGGGAACGGTGCCCGAGTGGAGCGTCCTCTGGGCCGCGGCCAAACCGAACTCCTCCAGCAGCTGACGCTCGCCGAATCCGAGGTCGGTCGCGATGACGAGGACCCCGCCGAACCGGACGTAATCGTGGAGCTGTGCGCGATCAGCCGCGTCGATCGGCTCCGTCGGGCCAAGCAGGAACAGCACGCTCACCCCGGCCGCGTTCGGTGCGAATCGATCGCCCTCGATCGACGTGACGCGCAGGCCGGCAGCCTCGAGATACTCCCGGAACAGTGACGCACCGCCCGTCGACTGGTCGTAGGTCGAGCCTGAGCGCCCGAAACCGACCGGGCGGGCCGGGCGTGCAGATACGGCCGAGAAGACGATGAGCGCGGCGCAGAGCATGGCCGTCACGATGACCATCGGATCGATCCGCCGCATCCGGTTCATCCCGCGACCTCGACCGCGAGGGAGCGCGCGCGGGCCGCGTCAGGCGCACGCGCGTCGCGCAGTCCGAACCAGACCCGCTCGTGGAGCTGGACCAGATCCCGGAGCGCACCGGCGTGCGGGATGCCGGCCGCACGATTGAGGAGCTCGCGGTCCGTGAGCGCGGGGTCGTAGCGGATCGCCTGGCGGTCATCGAGCGCGGCGAATGCGTACAGGTACAGGTGATGGATCGCCTCGCGTACGTGGCCCGAGCGGAGCGCCTCGTCCGCCGAGCGGAGGTGGGCCAGCGGATCGGGCCGATGGCCCGCCGCAGCCGAGGCGAGCGTCGCCTCGCGTCGGATCCGCTGACGGACCCCACGCACGATGAGCCAGATGACGGACACGCCGATGAGCACGCCTGCGGCCGCCTGGAGCTCGAACAGGATCCGCGGATCCGGCCGGCCCAGGCGGTCGTAGACCCACCCAAGGAACCGGTCGAGCAGGCTGCTGAGGAACTCGCCAAGGTCGAAGCTCGACTCGAGCTGCCGGTCGCGCTCGTGCAGGCGGGCGTCCGCGGCGGCGACGTCCGCGCGTCGCGACGTGGCCGCGTCGGCAAAGGCGATGTACCGGTCCAGCTCGGTGAGGTCGTGGGTCGTGGTGTCGCCGGTAAGGCGGGCGGCAAGCAGTGCGTCGTCGATGAGCACCGAGCCGCGCCCGGTCTCGACCGCGGTCGTCCGGCGCAGGAGGGCACGGGCCTGCTCCATGAGCGCGTCCCGCTGCGACCCCTGGGCCGCTCTGGCGGAAACGACGAGCGTCCGCACATCGCGGAGCCGCGAGCGGTACGCGTCCAAGGTCAGGGAATCGGCGAGCGCGACGCCACCGGTCGCGGCCCACAGGGTGATCGCGACGAGGGCCGCCGCTACGTGTCGCGCGGCAGGGCCTCCGCCGCGAGCTGGAGGTCGAACGCCTCCTTCCGCACGCGCAGGTCGTAATAGAGGATCGTGAAGACGCCCCATTCGAGTGGTGTCCACAGCGCGGTGATCAGGAGGCCCACCACCTGCTGGAGCGCGAACTGGAGCGGTCCCTGGTTCGAGACGCCGATCAGGACGACGAACGACAAGAGGCCGCTGAGGACGGCAACGATCACGAATAAGAGAAGCAGCAGGCCGAGGATCCGCCAGCGATATCCGTTCGACAGGGTCCACGACCGGCGGAGCGCGTGGACCGGTCCGGCGCCCTCCACCGTCACGACCGCGGGCATGACCATGAACGACGCCGTGAAATAGAAGACGCCAACGAACAGCGCCACCACCCCGACGAACGTGATGAGCGCGACGAGCGCCGGGGTTCGGTTGACCAGGAAACCCAGCACGAACAGCCCGCCGGCGAAGAGGCTGCAGACCACGACGAGGAGGAGCACCGCGAGGAGGTACGCGACGACGAGCCTGCCGCTCGCGCGGAGCCCGTTCCGGAGCGAACCGCCGATGGTCGCCGAGGTGCCCAGGTAGCGCTTCGCGGTCGCGTCGACGATCGCGGCGGCCTGCACTGAGACCACGACGAGCGACACGATGATGACGATGATCGCAACAACGACGGCGGAGCCGACGAGCGATGCGATCTGGCCCGACGTGGCGCTGCGTGGATCGTTCAGCACGCGGCCAGCGTTGTTGAGACCGGAGGACATGCCGAAGAACACGGTGACGCCAACGAGGGCGGAGATGAGCTCGAAGACGAGGTATGGGAGCAGTGCGAGCGCGCCGAAGAGGAGAGGCGATCCGCGGTACAGGGTGATCATCCGGTCCACGATGTCGCCGATCCCGAGCGGGCGAAGGACCGGTGCCGCGGACTCTTGCATCCGCGACATTCTGGACCGTGAGCCTAGTCCGCGCCGATCCCCACCGGCTCAGGAGCGGTGTGCGCCTCGCCGAGGCCGAGCCGTCGATACAGCCGCGCCAACGGCCGCGGCGCCCACCAGTTCAGGTCCCCGAGAAGCCGCATCGTCGCGGGTACCACGAGGGCGCGCACGAGCGTCGCGTCGATCGCGACCGCGATCGCCATCCCGAGGCCGATGGCCTTGATGATGAGCACGTCTGCGAGCGCGAAGGCGGCGTACACGCCGACCATGATCGCGGCGGCGCCGGTGATCAGCCGACCAATGCGCTCGAGTCCTTCGGCGACGGCCTGCCGGTTGTCGCCGGTGCGGTGGTACTCCTCCTGCATCCGGCTGAGAAGCAGGACCTCGTAGTCCATCGACAGGCCGAAGACGACGCAGAAGAGCATGACCGGCAGCGTCGGGTCGAGCGAGGCCGCGGTGAAGTCGAGCTGCGCGGCCAGATGACCGTCCTGGAAGATCCACACGAGCGCGCCGAACGAGGCGCTGATCGACAGGAAGTTCATGAGCACCGCCTTGAGCGGGAGCAGGACGGAGCCGAGCAGCATGAAGAGCACGATGTACGTCGCGAGGACGACGAACGCGATGGCGTACGGCGTCCGGCCGACGATGAACGAGACGGCGTCCACGTCGTAGGGCGTGAAGCCCGTCACGAGCAGCTCCGAGCCGGCGGGAGCGGGGAGCGCGCGCATCGCCTTGAGGACGCTGCGCGCGGCATCGCTCGGGACCGGCTGAGCGCTGGACGCGTTCAGGACGACGATGTCCGTTCCGACGGTCTGCCGTACCCCTTCGCTCAGGGCCGGCGGCAGCGCGTTCCGATCGGCATAGAGGCCGACGTACTCGGCCTTGCCGAGCTTCGGATCGGCATCCACGACGCTCTGCACGCGTAGAACGTCGGGGATCGCCGCGACCGCGCGCGAGAGGTCATAGAGACCCTCGACGTGCTCGCGGGCGAGCGGATCCTTCCCGTCGGTGTAGTGGACGACGACCTGGAACTGGTTCAGGTCCTGGCCGGGGAAGCCGTCGAGGAGAGCGTGGTACGCGATCCGCGATTCGGCGTCGCGCGGGAGCATGTCGACGTCCCCGTTCGCGAGGCGCAACCGGAGGAACGGTGAGCCGGTGACCAGGATGAGGATGAGCACCGGGACGAGGACGAGGATCGGCCGCCGCATCACGGCCGTCGCGAGCGCGTGCCACATGCCGGGGCCCTCGCGTGCCGGTGTCGGCGCTCGACGCCTGACGCGCCGGACGAGCTCGCTGACCCGGAGCGCGTTGACCCGAGGCCCGAGCAACGACAGGACCGCGGGGAGGAAGGTGAGCCCGTAGAAGACCGCGATCGCCACGACGAGCGATCCCGCGTAGCCCATGGAGGCGAGGAACGTGCCCTGGTAGAAGAACATTCCCGCGAGCCCGATCGCGACCGTGATCCCCGAGAACGCGATCGCCCGGCCGGCCGTCGCGAGCGAACGCGCGACGGCGTCGTCGACGCTCGCGCCCCGCGCAAGCTCTTCGCGGAACCGGTTGACGATGAACAGCGAGTAGTCGATCGCGACGCCAAGGCCGATGAGCGTGACGAGGTTCAGCGCGTACTGCGACACATCGGTGGCCCGACTGAGGGCGAACGTCGCTCCGACGCCGCCGATGACCGCGAGCACGCCGACGCCGAGCGGGAGCGTCGCCGCCACGATCGTCCCGAAGACGATGAGCAAGAGGATCAGCGCGAGCGGGAGCGAGACGCTCTCGGCCCGCCGCAGATCGTTCTCGAGGATCGTGTTGAAGTCGTTGCTGATCGCGAGATAGCCCGTCGCCCGGACGGTGAGCACGTCCGACGCCGCCCGCGCACGCAGCTCCTCGTAGTACTTCGCGGCGACGGTGGCGTCATCCTTGAGGCTGACGATCGCGACGGCGCTGTGCCGGTCCTTCGACGCGAAGAACGCC
>DASWCU010000147.1:0-12610 GCA_036389935.1 Candidatus Limnocylindria bacterium | reverse complement strand
CACCGGCATCACCCAGCCCGGGCACACCGAGGGGCCGAAGCCGGTCAACGACGCGCCGACGACGATGGTCGCCGACGCCACGGGGGCGACCGCCGCCGTCGCGCACCGCCCGCGGACGCTCCAGGTGACGGACGGGTCGGTTGTCATCGCCGCGATCACGAGCTGCACGAACACGTCGAACCCGTCGGTGATGATCGCCGCGGGCCTGCTCGCGAAGAAGGCTGTGGAGAAGGGTCTCAGCGTCAAGCCGCACGTGAAGACGAGCCTCGCGCCCGGCTCGCGCGTCGTGACGCGCTATCTCGATCGCGCCGGCCTCACCCCGTACCTCGAGCAGCTCGGCTTCTACCTCGTCGGGTTCGGCTGCACGACCTGCGTCGCGGAAGGCACCCCGGTGCTTCAGGCGAATGGCACCGCTCGCCGGATCGAACAGTTCCCCACGCTCGGCGGTGCCACGGTCTTCGGCCCAACGTCCGACGGCAGGCTGGGTGTCGCGCGGCAGGCTCTCGCCATGGCGAAGGGCACGCGCGAATGCGTTGCACTTGTCCTTCAGGACGGCCGCGAGCTCGTGTGCACGCCTGATCACGAGATCCTTCGCGCCGATGGGCGTTGGGTCCGCGCGGACGAGCTCATCGTCGGGGTGGACCGCGTCGTGGCGGGACTCGAAGCCCCGCTCGACGAGCCACAGGACGACGAAACAGGCTATGTCCTGCGCACCGGAGCGCTCGAGTTCAGCATGAACGACCCTTCGGAACGATTCCGCACCCTCGCCTTTGCACGTCTCCTCGGTCACCTCTTGGGCGACGGATCGATCAGCGTGCAGGGGCAGGGCCGGATGAACGTGGGGCAGGCGCTGGATCGCGAGACGGTATTGGCGGACGTCGAGCTCGTCACCGGCAAGCGGCCAGTGGGGACGCAGTACGACGAGCGCAAGTGGGCGATCGTGCTCCCGCAGAGCCTGACCGATGCGATCGTCGCGCTCCCGGGCGTGCGCGTCGGCCAGCGCATTCATCAGCCACCGGTGCTACCGGCATTCGTACTCGACGAGCGTTGCCCCGCGGCGGTGACGCGTGAGTTTCTCGGGGGCTTCTTTGGCGCAGACGGCCACGCGCCAGGTCTCAGGCGGCTGGCTCAACGGGATGGCGACGCGATCCTGTCGCGTCCCGCGTACTCGCAGAGCGTTCCGCCTGCCCATGTGGCGCGACAGCACGCGGTCATGAACGAGCTTCTGCGGCTGCTGGACCGGTGCGGAGTGGAGACGGATGGCGCCCGAATCTACAAGTACCCGGTTCGCCGTTCGGCGTCGAGCTATCCAGCCGCGCTGGACGGCGTCCCACGGACCGAAGTCCGGCTCGTCCTTCCGGATGGTCTCTCATTCGTCACGAAGGTCGGATTCCGCTACTGCGTCGACAAACAGCTTCGTTCAAGCGCAGCGGCTGTGTACTGGCGCACCGTGGCAACGCTCCGGCGTCAACGTCTTGCGATCGACACTGGACTGGCCGCGGTGCACCGGCAGGTGCCGCAGATGCCCTTCGTCGACGCTCGCGAGCTCGTTGCGGCTGCGGTCCAGATCAGCGAGTCCATTCCTTTTCCCAAGAGCGCCCTGATCAGCGGCTTGAATAGCCATTCGCAGGTCGCCAACTCGGCTCGTCGGTTCCGCACGTCCCACAAGAAGGGGTCCGGCTTTCCGCTGCCGGTCGAGGTGCTTTCGGACATCGGCGCACGCGACTGGTTTGCGTTACTTCAGGCGCGCGACGTGGCCAACTTCCGAAAGCGCTACTGCGTCGACAAAGACGCTCTCACTCTACCCACGTTCACGCTTCGCGTCGTCGAGCGTCGCCCCGCGGGCGAGCGCGAGGTCTTCGACCTGTCGGTCGACGACCTGCGTACGTTCGTCGCAGGGACGGTGGCCATCTCAAACTGTATCGGTAACGCCGGCCCGCTCGCGACCCCGGAGATCGAACAGGAGGTCAAGGACCACGACCTGAACGTCGTCGCGGTGCTGAGCGGCAACCGGAACTTCGAGGGCCGCATCCATCCGCTGGTCAAGTCGAGCTACCTCGCCTCGCCGCCGCTCGTCGTCGCGTACGCGCTCGCCGGCACCGTCGACATCGACCTGCAGGATCAGCCGATCGGCAACGGGAAGGATGGAAAGCCGGTGTTCCTCAAGGACATCTGGCCCACACCGGACGAGGTGAACGAGGTCATCGGCGGAGCGATCACGCAGGAGATGTATACGAGCGAGTACGGGAAGATCTTCGACGGGGACCGCTTCTGGAAGACGATGCCCTCACCGACCGGCCCGCTCTACGACTGGGACCCGAGCTCGACCTACGTCCAGGAGCCGCCCTTCTTCCAGGGCTTCTCGGCCGAGCGGTCCGCGCGCATCCCGGACATCGAGGGCGCGCGCGTCCTCTGCCTCGTCGGCGACTCGGTCACCACCGATCACATCTCGCCTGCCGGCTCGATCCCCGCGGCGAGCCCGGCCGGCCAGTACCTCGTCGCGAAGGGCGTGAAACCGGTCGACTTCAACCAGTACGGCACGCGTCGCGGCAACCACGAGGTCCTCATGCGCGGGACGTTCGCGAACATCCGGCTCCGCAACCGCCTCGTCGAAAAGGAGGGCTGGTGGACGCGCCACTTCCCCTCGGGCGAGGAGATGACGATCTACGACGCCGCGATGCGCTACCAGCGCGACGGCGTGCCGCTCGTCGTGCTCGCGGGGAAGGAGTACGGGTCCGGCAGCTCGCGCGACTGGGCCGCGAAGGGCCCGAACCTGTTCGGCGTGCGCGCGGTGATCGCCGAGTCGTTCGAGCGCATCCACCGCTCGAACCTCGTGATGATGGGCCTCCTACCGCTCCAGTTCCCCTCCGGCGAGAGCGCGGCCTCGCTCGGCCTCACCGGCGCGGAGACGTTCACCATCCGCGGGCTCGACGCGCTCGCGCCGCGCGCCACCGTGAGCGTCTCGGCGACCGCCCCGGACGGGACGACGAAGACCTTCACCTGCCTCGCCCGCGTGGATGACCCGACCGACGTCGAGTACCTGCGCCACGGCGGGATCCTGCCGCTCGTGCTCCGCGAGGTCCTCCGCGACGCGCCCGCCCCGTCCGTCTAGATCCGGCTCTCGGCGCCGTAGATCCGGTCGAGGAAACGGCTCGGCACGGAAGCGAGCAGCCGCGTCTCGCTGAAGCCGTTCGCCGCCGCGAGCCGCTCCCAGCGCGCGTAGCTCACCGGGTGCGGCACCCAGGGATTGCCGCGATCGGCGTCGTATTCGACCAGCACGAACCGGCCGCCGGGCGCGAGGTACGAGCGCACGAACGCGAGCACCGGCCCCTTGTCCTTCACGAAGTGCAGCGCGTTCGCCATGAGCACGCCGTCCACGCCGCGGTAGCCGAGGTCACGGCTGAAGTCGGCGGCTCGCTGCTCGAGCCGCACCGCCGGGAACCGCTCGCGCAGCGCAGCGGCCTGGGCCCGGAGCGCGCCGCGATCCTTGTCGACCGAGTGGATGGTCCCGCCCGGGCCGAGCACGTCGGCGAGCGCGAGGGTGAACGCGCCATCACCTGACCCGAGCTCGAGCCACGTCGTGCCCGGCGCAATGGCGTCACGAATGAGGGCGACGTGGTCGGCATGGTCCACGTCGCGACACTAGGCGCGGATCGGGATCAGTGGCCTGGGCCTGAGAGCGCGCCGTCGAAGATGGACGGGTCGGCGGCGCCTTCGACCTCGAGGTATCCGGCCGCGCCCTTGTTCAGCGCGCGACCCAGCGAGTGATCCACCAGCGTGTAGCGCCCGGGCACGTCGAGCGTGAACTCCACGGCCGCGGCGCCGCCCGCGGGGACGAGCATGGTCTGCACGTTCTCGAGCGGCTGGCCGAACGCGCCCTCCGGGTACACCCGGTCGAAGATCTCACCGATCACGTGGAAGCTCGACGGGAGGAACCCCCCGACGCCGAAGTAGATCCGGACCTTCTCGCCGACCTTCGCCTTGAGCGCTCCGGTCCCGGTGAGTGCGCCGACCCGCCCGTTGAAGAGCACGTAGTCCGCGTTCTCGGCGAGCAGCTTCTCCATCGAGAACTCGTGCTGGCCCGGCGTGCCGAACGCCGTCGTCGTGTAGAGCTCGCTCTGCATCACGTAGTACTCGTGGTCGACCTTCGGCAGGCCACCGGCCGGCTCGACGAGGATCATCCCGTACATCCCGTTGATGATGTGCTGCGGGATCGGCGCGGTCGCGCAGTGATAGATGTAGATGCCGGGATTCAGCGCCTTGAACGTGAACGTCGCGTCCTTCCCGGGGCTGACCATCGTCGCGGTCGCACCTCCGCCGGGCCCGGTGACCGCGTGGAGGTCGATCGAGTGCTGCATCGTGTCGTTCGCGGCGTTCTTGATGTGGAGCTGCACCGTGTCGCCCACGCGCACCCGCAGCATCGGCCCGGGCACGGTCCCGTCGAAGGTCCAGTACGTGTAGGTCTGCCCCTCGTCGAGCTTCGCGGTCACCTCGCGCGTCTCGAGGTCGATCGCGACGGTCGCCGGAGCGGTGCGCGTGATCGGTGGCGGCACGTCGGTCGCGGAACGCGCGATCTCGGAGACGGTGACGGCCTTCGTGCCTGCCGCGGGCTGGGCGGCCGGCGCGGTCGTCGGCATCGTCATTCCTGGCATGTTCGCCGGCATCGCGCTCACGGCGGGCGCGGCGGGCGCCACCGCCGCCGGCTGGGCGCTCGTCGTGCGGCTGGCCGCGCCGAGCACGAGCACCGTCGCGGCGAAGATGGCGGCGACCCCGACGACCGTGAACACCAGGTTCCGGTAGGCGTAGGCGAGCGGGTCGAATCCCCGGTCGGGACGGTCCAGGCTCGCGCCGTGCGGTCGAGAGGTCACGAACGGACCGTACCGAGGGTGACCCGACAGGGGCCGCGTCCGAACGACCCGCCTCCGTGGGCCGAAGGTCCCGACTCCTTGGGTCGTCCGGACTACGCCTTCGCGCGCTTCCTCGCGTAGGCGCGGGTGTCGGCGTTGTCGACCATCGCCCGCGCGGTCCGTCCGTCGAGCGGATAGGTGGCGATGCCCCATGACCGCGCCGGCATCGGGATGCGCGACCCGTCCGGCAGCTCGACCTCGGTCGAATCGAGCATCGCCATGAGCCGGCGGACCGCCCTGTCGGCCTCCTCGCGCGCGGTATCCGGCATGACGATCGCGAACTCGTCTCCGCCGTAGCGGGCCGGGATGTCGTCGGCCCGCACGTTGCGTCCGACGACCGCCCCGAGGGTCCGCAGGACCGCGTCGCCGGCGAGGTGGCCGTACGTGTCGTTGATCTTCTTCAGGCCGTCGATGTCGAAGTACGCGACCGCGAGCGGCGACTCGTGCCGATCGGCGCGCGCGACCTCCTCCTCGAGGCGGTCGTAGAAGTAGCCGTAGTTGTGGATGCCTGTCAGCGCATCGGTGTTCGCCGCGTGCTTCAGCCGCTCGTGCAGCTCCGCGACGTCGATCGCCGCCGCGATCTGGGCGGCGATGGCCTGGAACAGCGTGAGGTCGCGGTTCCCGAACACACCCGCAGCGCCGTGCGACACGGCCAGCGCGCCGATCGCCCGCCCGGACGCGACCAGTGGGACGACGAGCTGGGCGCGCACGCGCGGGTCGCCGATATAGCGCGGGTCCAGCCGCACGTCGTCGACGATCACGGCCTCGGCATGCTCGACGACCCAGCCTGACAGGCCACGCCCCGGAGCCAGGCGGGCCGGCATCTGCGCGAGGCCCGGCCCGGCCGTCGCGCGGATCACGAGATCGCCGGTGCCCTCCTCGAGAAGCAGGATCGTGAGCGTCGATCCGGGCATGTGGCGCTCGAGGATGCTCAGGATCCGCGTGAGCAGCTGCTGGAGATCGAGCAGCGTGTGGAACTCGGGTGTGACCTCGGCGAGGATCGCGAGCTCGCGCGACGCGGCTCCGATCTCCTCCTCCGCCGCGGCGACCGCCCCGCGGTCCTCGATCATCGCGGCGAACTCATCGACGACGCGCGGGTCGTACCACGTGCCGGCGAGGCCACGGAGGTCGGCGATCGCGGCCTCCGGCCGCATCGCGCGGCGGTACGGCCGGTCCGCGAGCATCGCCTCGTAGCCGATCGCGACGTTCAGGATCCGGGCGGCGAGCGGGATGATCTCGGCCTTCAGACCGTCCGGATACCCGGACCCGTCCCAGCGCTCGTTCGCGTGACGGACGATCGGCACGATGCCGCGGAGGAAGCGGATCGATTCGAGGATCCTGGCGCCGAGCAGCGGATGCTCCCGGACGACGCGCTGCTCGTCGGGGGTGAGCGGTCCGCCCTTGGAAAGGATCGTCGGGGGAACGCCGATCTTGCCGAGCGCGTGGAAGAGCGAGGCGTAGCGCAGGTCGTGGAGCGCCTCCTCGTCGAGGCCGAGCCGCTGGCCGAGCGCGACGGCGTCGGCCGCGATCCGGCGCTGGTGGTCCTCGCGATAGCCGTCACGCGCCTCGATGATCGCGGTGAGCTTCGACACCGTCGAGAGGTACGCGTCGTCGAGCTCGTGGTAGAGGCGGGTCGAGCGGATCGCCGTGGCGCCCATGCCGGCGAGCACGCCGATCAGCTCGCGCTCCTCATCGCTGAACGCGTGCGTGCCGGTCCAGGCGATGAAGAGCGCCCCGACCGAGACGTCCGCCGCGCGCAGCGGCTGGACGAAGAGCGCGGCGCGTGCGTGCGCCGCGAGCGCGGCCTGGAGCGATTGGGGCGCGAGCGACGCATCCGGGATCTCGAGCGCCGTCCCGGCGGCGAGGCTCGACTCGAGCGGACCGGCCTTCTGCACCACGGGGACGTCGGATTGCTGCCCGCCGCTCCCCATCGCGAAGGTCAGCACGTCGCCTCCGTCGTCGAGGAAGATCGCCGCGTCGGTGGCGCCGAGCGTGGCCACGACGGAATCGGCGAGCAGCCGCAGCAGCTCGGGTAGAGCGCGCTGGGAAGAGAACGCGACGCCGATCCGATGGAGCTCGACGAGGCGCTTCGAGAGCGCGCGCGTCCGCTCGTAGAGGTCCGCGCGCTCGATCGCGATCGCGGCCTCGTTCGCGATGGCGCCGAGCAGCTCGAGATCGCCCTCGTCGTACGCGTTCGGCTTCGCGCTCTGGACCGAGAGCGCGCCGATCACGTGCCCCCGGATCCGCATCGGGACCACGAGGATCGAGCGCTCGCGGACGGTGCCCCACGAGTTCCGCACCATGCCGAGCGTCGCGAGGTCGCGGTCGGCGTCGCCGAGCAGCAGCGGCTCGTCCCGCGCGACGACGACACCGGCGAGCGTACCCGCGAGCGGCTTCTCCGCAGGGGCCAGCTCGACGCCGCCATCGACGAGGAACCGGTACGAGACGATCGCCTTCGCGTGATCGACGATCGCCACGAAGAACGCGTCGGCCCCGAGGACCGTCGTCACCTGGGCGTACACCGCGCGGAAGACCTCGGTCGTGTCGAGCGTTTCGCCGACGGCGTGACCCACCTCGACGAGCGTCGCGAGGAGCCTGGCGCGGCGCTCGGCGGCGAACCGGGCCCGGATGTCCTGGTAGCCGTAGATGAAGAGCGGGATCCCCGGGATGAGGAACCACGGCTGGATGAGGACCATCTCGATCGAGATCACGGCGGCGAGGCCCCACAGCAGCTGCGCCCGCCCGGTCCGCAGCAGCCACCGCCAGCCGAGGCCGACGCCGTTCCCCCGGAGCGCGAGGAGCAGGAGGTACAGCTGGGCGAGGTCGGTCGCGACGAGGAGGAGCGCCGCGGCGACCGCCGCCGGGATCGTGCCACCGGTCCCGAGGACGCCACTGGCCGCGTCCATGACCGCTCCGTAGCCGAGCGAGGCGACGCCGCTCGAGATCGCAACGGCGCCGGCGTTGCGGACGATCTGCTCGAGCCGCTTGTGGCCGGCGAGGTCGTTCGTGAGGCGGGCCAGCCCGGCGACGACCGAGACCGCTCCCGGCGGCAGGAGGACGACCCCGGCGAGGATCGCCACGTCCGAGGGGCTCAGGTCGACGTCGGCGTGGATCCGGATGGGCCGGACGGCGAGCACGACGGTCAGCGCGTAGAGCGCGGCGACGAGCAGCGGATCGGCCGTGGAACGGAGGAGCGTGAAGCCGCCGAGCGCGAAAAAGGGGACGGCCGCGAGCGCGGTGAGCAGAACGAGCGGAGTCGTGGCGGACGGCCGGCGGATCGACATATCCCGCGATCGAGGCTAGCGAGCGGATCGTGCCGCGTGGCCCCCCGCGGGGTCGGCGCTGGTACCTACGCGCGCGTCCGAAGGTACCGCTCGAACAGTAGGACCGCGACGAACGCGGCGACGACGAAGAGGATCTCGCCGACCCCGCCGCGCTCGATCGCCGGGCGGACGACGAGCACCACGAAGAGCGCGAGGAGGAAGACGCCCGCGACGATGGCGAAGACCCGGCGTGGCCGCACGGTCACGATGCCGAGGGCGGCTGCGGCTCCCCCTTGCCGATCTCCGCCGGGCGCTGGCCGAGGATCCGGCGCTTCGCCCAGGCGAGCGGGTCGTAGTACTGGGTCACGATCCGCTCCTTGAGCGGGATGATGGCGTTGTCGGTGATGTGGATGTCCTCCGGACACACCTCGGTGCAGCACTTCGTGATGTTGCAGAAGCCGAGGCCCGCTTTCCGCCGGATGAGGTCGAGGCGATCGTTCGTGTCGAGCGGGTGCATCTCGAGCGCGGCCAGCCGGACGAAGAACCGCGGGCCGGCGAACGCGGGTTTGTTCTCCTCGTGGTCGCGGATCACATGGCAGGTGTTCTGGCAGAGGAAGCACTCGATGCACTTGTGGAACTCCTGGCCGCGGATGATGTCCTCCTGGTACATCCGCCGCGTCCCGTCGGCCTCCTTCGGCTTCGGGCTGAACGCGGGGATCGTCTTGGCGACCTCGTAGTTGAACGACACGTCGGTCACGAGGTCCTTGATCAGCGGGAACGTCTTCATCGGGCTGATCGTGATGGTCTCGCCCGGCTCGAACAGGTTCATCCGGGTCATGCACATGAGCCGCGGGTGGCCGTTCACCTCCGCGCTGCACGAGCCGCACTTGCCGGCCTTGCAGTTCCAACGAACGGCGAGATCGGGCGCGCGGAGGGCCTGGATCGCGTGCACGACGTCGAGCACGACCATGCCCTCGTCGCTCGGGACCGTGTACTCCTCGAAGCGGCCGCCCTTCCGATCGCCCCGCCAGATGCGCATCGTGACGTCGGTCATGCCTTGCCCTCGACGAGCTGCGGGAGCTCGTCCTTCTGCTCGACGATCCGGCGCAGCTCCTCGGGCATCGCCGGGAGCGGCTCCGTGCCGAGCTCGAGCCGGCCGTCGCGCCGGCGGGTCACGACGTTCTTCGTGGCCCAGCCGGCGTCCGTCTTCGGGTAGTCCTCGCGCGTGTGGCCGCCTCGGCTCTCGGTCCGCATGAGGGCCGAGCGCGCGCAGGCCTCCGAGATCGTGAGGAGCGAGTGCAGGTCGAGCGCGAGGTGCCAGCCCGGATTGAACTGTCGGTTGCCCTCGACGCCGACCCGGCCGAGCCGTTCGCGGAGCGCGCCGACGCGCTCGATCGCCGCCTCGAGCTCGGCCTTCGTGCGGATGATCCCGACGAGCGACTGCATGCAGTCCTGCAGCTCGCCGTGGAGGGCGTAGGGGTTCTCGGTCCCGGGCGCCTCGAACGGCGCGAGCATCGTCCGCGCCGCGTCCTCCACCTCCGCGCGATCGATCGCGGGCGTGGCGTTCTTCCCGGCGTACGCGGCCGCGGCCTCGCCGGCCCGGCGCCCGAACACGACGAGGTCCGACAGCGAGTTCCCGCCAAGGCGGTTCGCGCCGTGCAGCCCGGCCGCGACCTCGCCCGCCGCGAACAGGCCCGGGACGGTCGACTCCGCCGTGTCCGCGTCGACCCGCACCCCGCCCATGATGTAGTGGCACGTCGGGCCGATCTCCATCGCGCTCGTCGTGATGTCGACGTCGGCGAGCTCCTTGAACTGGTGGTACATCGACGGCAGGCGCCGCTTGATGTACTCGGCCGGCCGGCGCGAGGCGATGTCGAGGTACACGCCGCCGTGCGGCGTGCCGCGTCCGGCCTTCACCTCGGTGTTGATCGCCCGCGCGACCTCGTCGCGTGGCAGGAGGTCGGGCGTGCGCCGGTTGTTCTTCTTGTCGTCGTACCAGCGGTCCGCCTCGGCCTCGTCGTCGGCGGTCTCGGCCCGGAAGAACTCGGGGATGTAGTCGAACATGAAGCGCTTCCCGGCCGCGTTCTTCAGCGTGCCGCCATCGCCTCGGACGCCCTCGGTCACGAGCAGGCCGCGCACGCTCGGCGGCCAGACCATGCCGGTCGGATGGAACTGGACCATCTCCATGTCGATGAGGTCGGCGCCGGCGTCGAGGGCCATCGTGATGCCGTCGCCCGTGTACTCCCACGAGTTCGAGGTGATCTTCCAGGCCTTGCCGACCCCGCCGGTCGCGAGGACGATCGCGTTCGCCGCGAACAGCACGAACTTCCCGCTCTCGCGCCAATAGCCGAACGCGCCGCTCACGCGCTTCCCGTCGGTGAGGAGGCGCTGGATCGTGCACTCCATGAACACGTCGATGCCCTTGTGCACCGCGCGCTGCTGGAGCGTGCGGATCATCTCGAGGCCGGTCCGGTCCCCGACGTGCGCGAGGCGGGCGTAGCGGTGGCCGCCGAAGTCGCGCTGGAGGATGAGGCCGTCCGCCGTGCGATCGAACAGGGCGCCCCACTCCTCGAGCTCGAGGACGCGGTCGGGCGCCTCCTGAGCGTGGATCTGGGCCATCCGCCAGTTGTTCAGCAGCTTGCCGCCGCGCATGGTGTCGCGGAAGTGGACCTTCCAGTTGTCCTCCTTCCAGACGTTCGCGAGCGCCGCGGCGATGCCGCCCTCGGCCATGACGGTGTGCGCCTTTCCGAGCAGCGACTTGCAGACGAGCGCCGTGCGGGCGCCCTTCGCCGAGGCTTCGATCGCCGCCCGCAGCCCGGCGCCGCCGGCGCCGATCACCACGACGTCGTAGTCGTGGCGCTCGTACCCCTCGGCGCTCATCCGAACAGCCGCGGGTCCGTGATCACGCCCGAGGCGACGAGCCGGATGTAGAGGTCGGTGAGGCCGACGACGACGAGGCTCGACCAGGCCCAGCGGTTGTGGCGGGCGTTGAGCCGGTTCGCGAGCGACCACAGCCGGAACCGAAGCGACGCATGGTGGAACGCGTCGAGGTAGCCGCCCACGAGATACCGCGCCGAGTGACACCCGAACGTGTACCCGCTCAGGAGCACGACGTTCACGAGCATGATGACCGAGCCGAGCCCGATGCCGAACCGACCGTTGAACTCGAACGCCAGGATCGTGTCCCACCACAGGAACACGAGGACGATGATCGCCAGGTAGAGCGCGTAGCGGTGGAAGTTCTGGATGATGTAGGGGAAGCGCGTCTCGCCGCTGTAGCGCTTCGGGCCGTCGGGGACGGCGCAGGCGGGCGGCGAGAGGAAGAAGCCGCGGTAGTAGGAGCGGCGGTAGTAGTAGCAGGTCAGCCGGAACGCGAGCGGCGAGCCGACGATGAGGATCGCGGGCGAGAGGTTCCACCACGAGCCGAGCAACGGCAGCGTCGGGTGCACGCAGTTCTGGGCGAGGCAGGGTGAATAGAAAGGAGAGAGGTACGGGTCGGCGTAGTAGTTCGCGTTCTGCAGGCCCGCCCACGCCGAGTAGACGACGAAGCCACCGAGCACGATGACGTAGATGAGCGGCTCGATCCACCAGGGGTCCTTCCGCTCGACCCGCTCACCCATACCCCGCACGCCGGACGCGGCCGCCACGACGAATCACGCTAGGGGCGGCCGGTCGAGAAGGCCAAGACATGATGGGACTGGAATTCATAGCCGGCGGCTATCGAGGCGCTACGATAGACCCATCGAGCTCCACCAGCTGCAGTACTTCGTGGCCGTCGCCGAGCGGCGCCATTTCACCCGCGCCGCGGCGGCGCTCCATGTGGCCCAGCCCTCGGTGAGCAAGCAGATCAGGAAGCTCGAGGAGGAGCTCGGGAGCCCGCTCTTCGACCGGGGGGCTTCACGAGTGACCCTCACGGCGGCTGGCGAGCTGTTCCTGCCCTGGGCGAAGCGTGTGCTCGGCGACATCGACGGGGCGCGCGCCGACGTCGAGGGCCTCGCGACGCTCGAGCGTGGGCGGCTCGCGGTCGGCGCCACGCCGAGCCTCAGCACGATGGTCCTGCCCCGCGCCCTCGCCCGATTCCACGCGGCGCACCCGGGCGTCCAGCTCGCGGTCCGCGAAGGCGGCTCGGAGGATCTCGTCCGATCGCTCGAGGGCGGCGACCTCGATCTCGCGCTCGTGATCCTCCCGCTCCGACGCAGCGAGCTCTTCGAGACGGCGCCGCTCTTCCGCGAGGAGCTCGTCCTCGCCGCGCCACCGGCCCATCCGCTCGCGCGACGGCGGTCGGTGCGGGTGGCCGACCTGCGCGGCGTGCCGCTCGTGATGCTGCGCGAAGGCTACGACCTGCGCGCCGCCACGATCGCGGCGTGCGCCCAGGCCGGATTCGAGCCGACGTTCGCCATCGAGGGCGGTGAGCTCGACGGGGTCCTCCGGATGGTCGCG
>DASWCU010000146.1:0-25269 GCA_036389935.1 Candidatus Limnocylindria bacterium | reverse complement strand
CGCTCAGGATCTCGCGCTGCGTCCCGGAAACGACCTTCGTGAGATCGCGCATGGTGAAGATGAACTGGGCGCTCATGGATGGTCCCACCGTACCAGCGGCGGCTCCGGTACGCTCTTGGCCGACCGCAGACGCGGGCCAGGGGGAGGATGCGTGAACGACTTCCGGCTGTCGAAAGACGTTCGCCCGATCCGCTACGCGCTCCATTTCGATCTCGATCTCGAGCAGTGGACCTTCAGCGGAAGCGCGTCGATCGCGCTCCGGCTCGCGAAGCCGGCGTCCGAGATCACCCTGCATGCCGTCGACCTCGCCATCGCGACCGGTGCGGGCATCGCGGGCGTCTCGTACGACGAGGAGTCGCAGACCGCCACGGTGCGGCTCGAGCGCGAGCTGCCGGCCGGCGAGTCGACGCTCGAGCTCCGCTGGACCGGATCGATCGTCGAGAAGCTCCGGGGGCTCTACCGCTCGACCCGGCCGGGTGAGCGCTACGCGGCGACCCAGTTCGAGGCGGCCGACGCCCGGCGAGCGTTCCCCTGCTTCGACGAGCCCGAGTTCAAGGCCCACTTCGCGCTCGAGCTGACCCACGCGGCGGAACTCGTCGCGATCGCGAACGCCCCGCTCGTGCGGACGGAGCCGCTCGGCGACGGCCGGGTGCGCAGCGTCTTCGCTGAGCTGCCGGTCATCTCCTCGTATCTCTTGGCCTTCACGGTCGGTCCGTACGAGGCGACGCCAGAGACCCGGACCCGCACGGGCGTGCCGGTCCGGGTCTGGCTCCCGAAGGGCCTCGCCGACCAGGGCCTGTACGCGCGCGATGCGCACGCGAAGGCGGTCGAGTA
Organism: Candidatus Limnocylindria bacterium; assembly: GCA_036389935.1. Taxonomy (GTDB): domain Bacteria; phylum Chloroflexota; class Limnocylindria; order P2-11E; family P2-11E; genus UBA4735. The sequence goes on along the minus strand of DASWCU010000146.1, from coordinate 24,435 downwards.
CCTCGAGGAGTACACCGGCATCCCGCACCCGTACGCGAAGGTCGACGCCATCGGCATCCCGGACTTCGAGGCGGGCGCGATGGAGAATCCGGGCGCGATCACCTACCGCACGACGCTGCTCGCGGCCGATCAGCGCACCGCGTCGATCGCCACGTTCAAGACGATCTTCAGCGTGGCTGCGCACGAGCTGACCCACATGTGGTGGGGCGACCTGGTGACGATGGCCTGGTGGAACGATCTCTGGCTCAACGAGTCGTTCGCGAGCTTCGTCGGCGAGAAATGCACGGCGACCCTGAATCCGGAGTGGCGGTTCTGGCGCGACTTCGTCGCGCAGAGCACCCCGGCCTTCAACCTCGACTCGCTCCTCTCGACCCATCCGATCTCCGTCGAGGCGAAGAACGTCGACGAGGCGAACGAGCGTTTCGACGCGGTCACGTATCTCAAGGGCCAAGCGGTGCTGCGGATGATCGAGCAGTACGTCGGCGAGGACGCGTTCCGGGAAGGCGTGCGCATCTACCTCGCCCGGCACCGTGAGGCGAACGCGACCGCGGCCGACTTCTGGGGCGCGCTCGACGAGGCGTCCGGCCGCGACGTCACCACGCTCGCGACGGCGTGGATCACCGAGCCGGGCCACCCGCTCGTGACCTGCGCGCTCACCGAGCGGCCCACCGGGTTGACCGTCGCGCTCCGGCAGGAGCGCTTCTTCGCCGATCCGTCGGCTCCGGCGACCGGCCAGCGCTGGCCGATCCCGATCGTCATCCGCTACGGGACCGGCAGCGGCGAGGCGCGCGAGCAGCGCATCCTGCTCGACGGCGAGACCGGATCGGTCGAGTTGCCCGACGCGACCTGGTACTACCCGAATGCCGACGCCACCGGTTTCTACCGCACGGCGTTCGACGACGCATCGATCCGCCGCCTGGCGAAGGCCATCACGTCGCTTTCCGCCGAGGAGCGCCTCGCGCTCATCGACAACGAGTGGGCTCTCGCCCGGGCGAGCAAGGCGACGATCGGCCAGGTCCTCGAGCTCGTGGGCGGGCTGCGGGGGGAGGACGACCGCGCCGTCCTGCAGAGCCTTTCCGACATCGTCACCTGGATCGGCTACCACGCCGTGCGGCCATCGACCGAGCGGGCGTTCCGCGCCCTGGTCGACGACATCTTCCGACCGCAGCTCGAGAAGCTGGGCTGGGACGTCCGCGAGGACGACAGCCCGGACGAGCGCGAGAAGCGGCAGCTCGTCCTGGGCGCCCTCGGCAAGGTGGCGGCCGCGCCGGATGTTCGCCGCGAGGCGCGCCGGCTCGCCCTGATGCATCTCGACGGGACGTCGCGCCTGCATCCCGACGTCGCCGGGCCGATCGTCGCCGTGGGCGCGATCGAAGGCGATGCGGCGCAGTACGAGCGCTACGTCGCGCGGATGCGCGAGGCCGAGCGAACGGACGCCCAGGAGGAAGCGCGCTTTCGGTACGCGCTGACGGACTTCCATGATCCCGCGCTGATCGGGCGCACGGCGGCATCGATCTTCACCGATCTCATCCGCGACCAGGACCGCGGCCTGCTGCTGGTGCGGATGCTGGGCCTGCCGCACGCGCGACGAGTCGGCTGGCAAGCGCTCAAGGCCGCGTGGGACGAGCACATCACGAAGATGGATCCCGGCGGCAAGCAGCGGTGCGTCAACGGCGCCGGGCAGCTGACCCCGCGCGCGCTCGCCGAGGACGCGCTCGCGTTCCTGAAGGCGAAGCAGACGCCGGACCTGAAGGAGACGATCGCCCAGACGACCGAGCGGATCCGTATCGGGATGGCGAACGCGGAGCGGATGGCGCGCGAGCTCGACGACGCGCTCGGGAGGATCACCGAGCCGGTCCGGTGACGAGCCTCTGGCTCGACGGCGCGGCGTCGCGCGCGCGGCCGCCGCTCGATGCGGACGCGACGGCCGACGTCGCGATCGTGGGTGGTGGCATCGCGGGGATCGCGACGGCCTACGCGGTCGCGCGCGGCGGCGCGAGCGCGATCGTGCTCGAACGCGGCGAGCTCGCCGACGGCGCGAGCGGACGCAATGCCGGGTTCGTGCTCGGCGGGGCGAGCGAGAACTACGTCACCGCGTGTCACCGCTACGGACCCGCGCGAGCGATACGGGTCTTTCGCTTCACGTACACGAATCGCGAGCTCATGCGGTCCGCGATCCGGGCGAATGGGATCGATTGCGAGAGCGCGTGGAATGGATCGGACCAGCTCGCCGGCGACGATGCCGAGTGGCTCGAGATCGAGGAGAGCGCGCGGCTCCTCGCCCCGCACGGCGTGCGGGTGGAGGTCGACACGACCACACGCACGGCGCGCTACGAGGACGACGGTGAGCTCCACCCGGTGCGCTTCACCCGCGGCCTCGCCGATGCGGCCGAACGGCTCGGCGTGCGGATCCATACCCGTTCGGCCGTGCTCGCCTGTGCGCCCGATCGGATCCGCACGGCCGCGGCCGAGGTAGGCGCGGGTGCGGTCGTCCTCTGCACGAACGCGTACACCCGTCACCTCGCGGCCAGCCGGGTCCGGCCGGTACGCGGGCAGATGTGCGCGACCGCGCCGCTCGAGACGCGGCTCTTCCCGCGCCCGACCTACGCCCATCGCGGGTTCCGCTACTGGCGGCAGACCGCGACGGGCCGCGTGCTCGTCGGCGGCTGGCGCGACACCGACTTCGATTCGGAGGTGGGCGAAGACGACGGGACGAGCGACGCGATCCAGGGCCGGCTCGACGCCTTCCTGCGTGAGCGCGGCGTGACCGCACCGGTGACGCATCGCTGGGGCGGGACGATGGGCTTCTCGCACGACGGCCTGCCGTACATCGGCCGGGCGGCCGACGGGATCTACCGCTGCGGCGGGTTCACCGGACACGGGAACGGATTCGCGCTGGCGGCCGGCGAGCTCATCGCCGCGCTCATCCGCGACGGCCGGCACCGCGACGCCGACCTCTTCGACCCCGATCGTGAGTAGCGGGTCAGCTGCCTCGCAGGCCCGCGGTCTCGCGTGACGGCGTGAGGCCGAGCGCGGCCGCGACGTTCACCCGACCGCCGGCCAGGGCGTAGTCGATGCCGCGACGCAGCGCCGCGTGCCAGAGCCCGGCCGGAAGGTAGCCGACGGCGCCGCAGAGCTGCGCCTGGCGCTCGTCGGCGAGGTTGGGCGACTCCGACATGACGAGCGTGCGGCTCGCCGACGCGAAGCGCCCGACCTCGGGCCACGACGGGCTCGGATACGCGGCCACGATGATCAGGTCCGCGCCCGAGACCTCCCCCTCCTCAGCCGCCTCGTCCACGCGCCACAGCGCCGCGTCCGGGAGCACGTCGCGAAGAGATTCGAAGATCGTCCCGCTGCCGTCCACCACCGCGATCGAGACTGCCATCTGTGCCCTCACTTCCCACACCCCGTGTCACCCGAGGCTAACGAGCGGCACCCCGCCGGTCGTCAGTCCCCCGGGTGGCCCGGCCGGTAGCGAACGGGTATCAGCGGCGAGGTCGCGGCTGGGTCAGGACACGAACGCAAGGAAACGCGAGAGCTCGTAAGCACCCATCGCGACCAGGCCCACACCGAGCAGCTGGGCCACTCGTCGCGCCGGAGCCGGCAAACGTGCCGAGGGCTTGTGCAGCCACGGGAACGAACGCAGACGCTCCGGCCACAGGGTCTCAGCGGCGCCAGCAGCCACGAGCAATAGCCCGACGACGAGGTCGGCCGTCGCGGCCGGGGCCTTGGTCCCGGATCGCTGCTCACCACCGGCGGTGGCAAGTTCGAGGACGAAGATCCCCATGAACACGAATCCGAAGCCCATGAGTCGATATGACCAGAGTGACGTGCCCTTGATCGGCCACCGTTCGTATCGGCGGTGGTCGGGCAGGGTCCACGAACGCAGTCGCTCCGGCCAGAGCATGAAGGCGAGACCGACGATGATCTCCGCCGACGCCCACAAGATCAGCGGCACCATGTCAACGTTCCGGCTATCGGTCGCTCACCCCGGTGATCGCGATCCGCAGGCCGACCGGATACCGGCGGGCGAACTCGGCCGGGGTCATGCGAAGGCCGCGCGCGATGCGATCGGCGTACTTCGCGAGGTACGGCGGATTCGCGTCGGGCGATGGGAGGCCGTCGTCGCGCCGGGCGTCGCCATGCAGCACGACGCCGGTCTCGCGAGGGCGCTGCTCGAACAGCAGTGCGACCCGCGAGCCGCGCGCGAGGTGCACGAGCCGGCGCGCATCGGCACGGCTGTACACGATGAGGTCGTCGCCATCGCGGAGGAACCACACCCGCGTCGGCTGCGGCCGGCCGTCGCGATCGACGGTGATGAGCCAGACGACGAGCTCGTCGCGCAGGCGCCGCTCGACGAGCTGACCGAACGGCGAGCCGCCGTCGATCACCCGCCGATGAAGGACATCTCGATCTTGCGCAGGCCCGCGGTGCCTTCGGAGCGCAGCTCGGAATAGCGGTCGGTGCGCTCCATCCAGGTCTCGGTGATCGCGCCGCGGATCGCGTCGTCCGTCGCGCCGCTCCGCACGAGCGCGCGTAGGTCGCGGCCTTCGGTCGCGAAGAGACAGGTGTACAGACCGCCGTCGGCGGAGAGGCGCGCACGGGTGCAGTCGGCGCAGAACGGTTGGGTGACCGAGGCGATGACGCCGACCTCCCCCGAGCCGTCGCGGTAGCGCCACCGCTCGGCGACCTCGCCCGGGTACTGCGGCTCCACCGGCTCGATCGGCATCTCGGCGTCGATGCGCCGCACGATCTCGCGCGCCGGGACGACGTCGTCGAGGCGCCAGCCGTTCGAGTGGCCGACGTCCATGTACTCGATGAACCGCAGGATGTGCCCGGTGCCGCGGAAGTGCCGAGCCATCGGCAGGATGCTCTCTTCGTTGAGTCCGCGACGGACGACCATGTTGACCTTCACCGGCCGCAGCCCCGCCGCGGCCGCCGCGTCGATGCCCGCGAGGACCCGCTCGACGGGGAAGTCGACGTCGTTCATGCAGCGGAAGACCTTGTCGTCGAGCGAGTCGAGGCTCACGGTCACGCGCTTCAGGCCGGCGGCGGCGAGCGCTTGCGCCTGACCGGCGAGAAGCGAGCCGTTCGTGGTGAGGGTGAGGTCGACTCCCGGGAGCTCCGAGAGCTGGGCGACGAGCACGTCGAGGCCGCGTCGCATGAGCGGTTCGCCACCGGTGAGGCGCACCTTCTCGACGCCGAGCCCGGCGAAGATCCGCGCCAGCCGCGTGAGCCCCTCGAACGTCAGCAGCTGGTCCTTCGGCATGAACTGATAGCCGCGGCCGAAGACCTCCTTCGGCATGCAGTAGACGCAGCGGAAGTTGCAACGATCGGTGACCGAGATCCGCAGATCCCGGAGCGGCCGGCCGAGCGCGTCGTTCAAGGTCACCTGAAAAGTATGAGGCCCGCCATGGCGCCGAGCGGCTTGCTCGGTCGGTCAGGCCCCATGGCGGCGACCCGATGAGGCCACCGCCCTCTAGTCAGCGAGGTGACTCCGTACCGCGGCGACGACTCGCTCGGCCGTCGGGAAGCCGCCCTCGCGCTCCATCGAATGCACGAGCTCGTCCCCGACGCGCACGTCGAACATGCCATCGACGAACGGCATGAGCTCGATGGCGGTGAGCCGATGGTGGAACTCGCGCATCAGGGCCCCGGCCAGCGCGAGGACCCGCGGCTCGTACCCGCAATCGGCGCAGTAGACGATACGGACCCGGACGCTCGCGCTCACGCGGTCGCGCGGGATCGCTCGGCGATCGCCCGAAGCTCCCGGACGACCTCCTGGTTCGCCCATCCGGCCGACTCCTCGCGCCGGCGCTGGATCTCCGCGGTCAGGCGCGCCCGGAGATCGTCGGGGAGGCCGTCGATCGGCGCATCCGCCGGCCCGAACTCCGGATGCTCCGCGTGGATCCGGGCGCGGTCGTCGCGCCGCCTTGCGGTGACGCTCGCCGGGCGCTCGATGAAGACGCCGAGCTCGTTGAGGTCCTCGTCGAAGAACGCCATCACCGGGATGGACTCGTACTTCCCCTGGTTCAGGTAACCCGCCATGAGGTCCTTGTTCTCGTCGCGCAGGAAGATCCGCAGGTCGAGCGTTCCCGATCCGGCGGCGAGCCGCGCGAGGACCGGAAGGTTCGCGATCACGTCGCCGCACCAGTCCTCCGCGAGGACGAGGACCTGGAGGCGGCCCGCCTTCCGAAACGCGGCGAGGTCGCCGGGATCGATCGTGACGCGCGCCTCGTTGGCCTCGATGCGCTCGCGGTTCTGGCTCATCCGCGCCTTGAACGCCTCGTAGCTGATGCCCTGGCTGAGTCGCTCACGGGTCACGTTCATGTCGACCTCCCTCCGCATTGAACACGGATGGCACGTCGGATGCTTCCGCGGCATTCGATGGCTCGCTCGGCGACGATCCCGGTGGAGGCGATCGAGGCGGCGAAGGCAGCGCGGCTCCGTTACGCCGACGACACGCGGGCCGGGATCACCCGCCGGCGGGCAGGCGCCGGCTTCTCGTACCGCAGGCCCGGCGGCGCGGCCCTTCGGGACCGGATCGAGCTGCGGCGGATCCGGCGGCTCGCCATCCCGCCCGCGTGGACCGACGTGTGGATCTCGCCCGACCCGCGCGGCCACCTGCAGGCGACGGGGCGTGACGCCCGCGGCCGCAAGCAGTACCGGTACCACGACCGCTGGAAGGAGACGCGTGACGAGACGAAGTACGCGCGTCTGGCCGAGTTCGCGCGAGCGCTCCCGAAGCTGCGCGCCCGCACCGACGCGGACCTCCGGCGGAGCGGGCTGCCGCGCGAGCGGATCCTCGCGACCGTCGTCCGGCTGCTCGAGGCAACGCTGATCCGGGTCGGGAACGACGAGTACGCGCGCGACAACGGCTCCTTCGGCCTGACGACGATGCGCGGCCGGCACGTCGACGTCAGCGGCTCGCGCATCGCGTTCCGCTTCCGCGGCAAGGGCGGCATCCAACACGAGGTGGACCTGACCGACCGTCGTCTCGCGCGGGTCGTCGCGCGGCTGCAGGAGCTACCGGGCCAGGATCTGTTCCAGTACCTCAACGGCGATGGGGAGGCGCGCACCGTCACGTCGGACGACGTCAACGACTACCTGCGAGAGATCACCGGCGAGGACTTCACGGCCAAGGATTTCCGGACGTGGGCCGGGACGGTGCTCGCGGCGCGCGCGCTCCTGGACCTCGGGCCGCCGAGGAACGGCCGAGCCGCGACACGGAACGTCAACGCGGCCATCGACCGCGTCGCGCACCGGCTCGGCAACACGCGCGCGGTGTGCCGCCGCTGCTACGTTCATCCGGCGATCGTCGACGGGTACGTGGATCGTTCGCTCTTCGACGGCCGCCGTCCCCGCGTCACCCGGCCGCGCCGCTCGAGCGGCCTCGCGGCCGACGAGCGACAGGTCCTCGCACTGCTCCACCGCCAAGCACCGCGAGCCCACGCCGCCTGATCCGCTGAGGACCGCCGGTCAGAGCCGCGCGACCACCGCGCCGAGCCCGGCGATCGCATCGATCTCCACATCCGGGGCCGGATCGCCCCGGTCGACGCGGGCCGCGGCGTACTTCCCCTGGTGCACGTGGATGGTGGTGGCCGCATCGCCGAGCCGACGTTTGATGCGACCGAGGATCGGCGCCTTGTCATCGACGAACGCGGGCCGCGAGCCCGGGAAGCGGCGGGCGAGCTCGTCGAGGTGCTGCTCCTTGTGCACGAATACGAGCACGTTGCCGCGCACCGCGTCCTCGAGGCCCGCCCGCGCGATCTTGCGTGGCTGGAAGACGCTGTCGCCGTCGGACAGGATCACCGGCGTGGCGACGCGCCAGACCTCCGCGATCGCGTCAAAGGCGCCCGGGTAGACGTAGTCGCGGTAGGGGAAGTCCTCGATCAGCTGCGCCACCTCGTCGCTGCACGACTCGTGCGGGAACTCCGCGCGGAACCGGGCGAGCGTCGCGGGGAAGTCCACGTAGTCCTCGTCGCACCGCACGATCTCGTAGAGCTCCCAGAAGCGGCGCGCGCGCTCGGCCGGCACGAGCGCGGCGATCCCGTCCTCGAGCGCGCGCTTGGCGGCGTCGTTGTCGAGCAGCGTGTTGTCGACGTCGAGGTAGACGGCCCGCGCCATGTGGAGAGTATCGAGCGACACAGACCGAGCCGCGTCGCTCCGTACACTCGACGCCGTGCCCACCCATACGCTCCAACCGCACCCCGCCCTGCGTGGCGCAGGGTCGACCTTCCGACCCGTGACCCTGGACGACGCGTCGTGGGTCGCCGATCTCATGACCGCGCGCCTGCCGGACGAACCGCAGGATCCGGCCGGTATCCGCCACTGGTGGGCGAGCGTCGACCCGGAACGGACCCAGCATCGCTGGATCGTCGAGGAGCGCGACGAGCCGATCGGCTTCGCCTGGTACGGGCATGCGCCGTGGGCGAGGCTCGACGTGCACTACGCGCAGATCGGCGTGAACTACGGCCCCGGCCTCGAGACGACCGAACGGATCGGCCGCGCCTTCGACGTGCTCGAGCCGCACGCGGTCGCCGACGGGGCCGCGGTGTTCGTCGCCGGCACCCGAGATGATCGCGATGCGATGATCGCGGCGCTCAGCGAGCGCGGCTACCACGAGGAGCGGCGCAGCAAGAGCTGGGAGCTCGACCTCGTCGCCAACCGAGCGCGGCTCCTGGCGATGACAGAATCCTCGCGGGAGCGCATGCGGCGCGAGGGGATCGAGGTCACGACGCTCGATCGCGTCACGGACCGCGGCAAGTTCCACAAGCTCCACGCCATGGTCGAGGAGTCGGTGGCCGACGTCCCGACGACCGTGCCCCACCTGCCGGAGCCATTCGACGTCTTCATGCGGTGGTTCGACTCGCCGGGCCTGCGACTCGACCGGTTCTGGGTCGCCCGCCAAGGCGACGCGGTCGTCGGGCTGTCGGTGCTCGAGTACCCGCCGTCGCGCGGGAACGTGTGGACCGACTACACCGGCACGGCCCGGACGGTGCGCGGCCGCGGCGTCGCCCGGGCGCTCAAGTGCGAGACGGTCGCGCAGGCGATCGCGCTCGGCATCACCCGGGTCCGGACGAACAACGACGGCAAGAACGCGCCGATCCTCCACCTCAACGAGGAGATGGGCTACGCGCCGATCCCCGGCAAGGTCGAGTTCCACAAGCCCGCCCACGGTGCGCCGGCTCAGAGCTCCCGCGCGTAGAGCAGCGCAGCCGCCCAGGGGCTCGCCGGGAATCCGGCGCCGACGACGGTGCGAGCGATACCTGGTACGGGCATCGAATATCCGACCTTCCTGAGCCCGCGCCGGCGCGCCTCGGCCCGCAGGGCGCGGAGCAGGCGGCCGCGGCCTGGCGCCGATCCGACGAGGACACGGACCCAGAGCCAGGAGGTGCGCGGGTCGACGATCGCGAACGCGCGAGGCTCGCCTTCGGTCTCGTCGATGAAGCACAGTCCGCGCGAGATGGCGCGGCGAAGGTCGTCGCCGCGCAGGGGCTGCCAGCGCCACCGGCCCCCGTCACCGATCATCACGTCGCGTCCCGCCACATGTCGCCAGAGCCGGGCGATGTCACCCCGTCGGGCGCGTGCCGGCGGCTCGCCGGCGACGGCGGTCGCCTCGACGCCTTGGAAACGTGCAGCCACGCGGAAGCCCAGCGCGCGGGCGTTCCGGCGCATCGGCTCGTTGTCCGCCGCGGTCGAGAACGCGATCCAGCGAGCGCCGCCGTCGCGCGCCAAGCCGATCCGGTGACGCATGAGCGCCCGCCCGACGCCGCGCCGCCGGAAGCGCGGATGGACCCGCAGCGCCTCGAGCCAGGCGTGTGTCGGGTCGAGCCATGAGAGGCGGGCGACGCCGACGACCCGCATATCGAGCGTCGCGACGAAGAGCCGGTCGCGGCGCAGCCGCACCCACTCGTCGAAGACATCGGGCACGTAATCGTCCGACCGTAGTGCGGCCATGACTTCCGCCCGGTCCGCGGGCCGGGCCCGACGGATCACGAGCTCCATGCGCCGCGAGGCTAACGGCGGTCGCGGCTCCCGGCCTCGCGAAGCGCGACGAATCGCTCCAAGCGCTCGCCGTGCCGCACGAGCACGACGGGGACGGCCTTGCCGACACGATCGCCGCTCAGGATCGACTGGAGCCGCGACAGCGTCGGCGTCGGTTCGCCGTCGAGGGCGACGATGACGTCGCCGGCCTTGACCCCGCCGAGGTCGGCCGGCGACGCCGTCGACACTTCCACCACGCGGATGCCCGAGAGCGGTACGCCCAGCGCGCTCGCGAGACCGCGCCCGAGCGGTGTCGCCGCGCCACCGATGCCGAGGAACGCGCGGCGGACCCGACCGTCACGGATGAGCGCGCCGGCGACGCGCTGCGCGGTCGCCGACGGGATCGCGAAGCAGATCCCCTGCGCGTTGGGGATGATGGCCGTGTTCACGCCGACGACCCGCGACCGCGTGTCGACGAGCGGCCCGCCGGAGTTGCCGGGATTGAGCGCCGCGTCGGTCTGGATGATGTTCTCGATCAGCCGGCCGTCGCGCGCGTGCAGCGAACGGCCGACCGCGCTCACGACGCCGGTCGTGACGGTCGACTGGAAGCCGAGCGGATCGCCGATGGCGATGACCAGCTGCCCGACGCGCAGCCCATCCGAGTCGCCGAGCGTGGCGACCGGCAGGTGCGACGCGTTGAGCACGCGGATCACCGCGAGGTCGGTGGACGGATCGCTGCCGGCCAGGGTGCCGGCGAGCTCCGACCCGTCGTGCAGCGTGACGCGGAGCTGCCGCCCGCCCTCCGCGACGTGCGCGTTCGTCAGCACGAAGCCATCGGGCGCGATGACGAAGCCGCTCGCTCCGCCCCGGCCCGCGGTGACGTGGACGACGGACGGCGCGACGCGCTCAACGACCGTGACGACGGCCGCCGAGTACGCGTCGAGGAGCTCGGTCGCGGAATCGATCAATTCAGCGGACCACCCGACCGGGCCTGCGCGACCTGGGAGAGCGCGTCACGGAGCTCGGTCAGCCAGTCGCCCTCGTGCTTCTCCACGAGCCGGACGCACCAGGCGACGGCTTCGCTCCGGCTCCGGGCCACGCCCGCGTCGACGAGCGAGTCGAGCACGGCGCGCTCCGGCTGGCGCAGGCGCGTCATCACCGGGACGGAGAGGTGCGTGAAGAGGTGGGTCTTGTCCCCGTAGCGGATGCCCCATGAGATCGGGCGGCCGAAGCGACGCTGGGCCTCGTTCGAGATCGCGATGCGCTGCTCGCGCGTGGTCTCGCGATGCTGGTTGATCCGGCCGGCCTTCGCGGCGGCCTTCGTCTCGTCGTTCCCCTCGACCTGGGCCTCGCCGAGCTTGCCGACCACCAGGATCTCCTCGCGGTCGACCGTCACCTCCGGCGCGCCCTGATACCAGTCCTGCGGGACGCGTCCGGCGACCCATCCTTTGATCTCGTCCTTCTCGCTCATCGCTGCTTTTCCTCCGGTGTCTTCCTGTAATCGAGATTACACCGGCACGCAAGCGCCTCCGGCTACTGTTTCACGTAGAACAGTCGTTCTATCGAGGGACAGGGACGCGGAAACCGGCGGTCGCGCTGACGCTCTCGGTCCCGCGCGCGCAGCGGACCGCGTGGATCCCGCTGCCCACCGGGGCGGACGAGCTGCGCTCGTAGTTCCAGGAGATCCGCCCGTCGGTCGAGGCGAGCCGCGCGGCCTGCAGGCCGGTCGCATCTACGCTTCGGCCGTCGTCGAACGTGCCGGCCGCGGTGCAGGTCGCGCCCGCGGACGCGATGGCCTCGAGCCGTCCGTATTCGGAGACCGCGATCGCCACGTCGAGCGGCACCGAGAAGCGACGTCGCGAATCGGGGTCGGGCAGCGCCGGCGGTTGGCGGCGCTCGGCCCCGCCGGGTGCGGGCGTGCTGAGCACGAGCGCGACCGTCGCCGTCGGTGTGGCCGACCGCTCAGCCGTCGCGGTCGGTGCGCACGCGGCGGCGGCGATGAGGGCCGCCGCGACGACGCATGCGAGCCCCGCGCGCGGACCCGCGGCGGGCTTCCCTTCCAAGACGCGAGCGACGATAGGCGCGCGGTCAAGCGCGAACCGCTCAGTGCGCGCCGATGAGCTGCGCGACGACCTTCAGATCGGCGACGAAGGCCTTGTACTCCGCGCGGCGGCTCACCTCATCGGGCGCGCGCAGGATCGAGGACGGGTGGACCGTCGCGACGCCGTGCGGTGCCAGCGGGGTCGGTACGGGCTTCCCCCGCTGCTTCGTCACGCGAAACGCGTTGCCGAACAACGCCTGCGCGGCCGTCGCGCCGAGCGCCACGATGATCCGCGGCTTGAACAGGTCGAGCTCCGTCTCGAGCCAGAATCGGCAGGCGGCGATCTCGGTCGCGTTCGGCTTCTCGTGGATGCGCCGCTTCCCGGCCGCGCGCCACTTGAAGTGCTTCACCGTGTTCGTGACGTAGACCGCGGTGCGATCGATCCCCGCTTCGACGAGGGCCTCGTCGAGGAGCCGGCCCGCGGGGCCGACGAACGGCAGCCCCTTCCTGTCCTCCTGATCGCCGGGCTGCTCGCCGACGAACATGACCTTGGCGCCTCGCTTCCCCTCCCCGAACACGCCCTGCGTGGCGCGCGCCCACAGGTCACATGCCCGGCAGGCCTGCACGGCCTCGCGCAGCTGCGGCAGGCTCGGGCGTTTGGGCAGATCCGGGTAGCCCTCGTCCGGCACGGGCGATCGCGCTGCACGCGAGAGGCCGGACCGCGCTCAGCCGGTCTGCAAGTTGTCGAGCAGCGCGCGTGACGCGGCAGCGACCTCCTCGACCGCGCGATCGAAGGCCTGGGTGTTCCGCTTCGAGGGGCTGCGGTAGCCGCTCACCTTCCGCACGTACTGGAGCGCCGCGGCCCGTACCTCGTCGTCGGCCGCTCCCTCCGGTCGGCGCAGCGTCTTGATGCTCCTGCACATCCGTCGTTCCTCCTTCAGGCCAGCGGCAGCCGGATACCGCTCTCCGGCAGTGTGTCGGTGGGCTCGAGGATCCGCACGTGCGGGCCGTCCCCGAGCGTGAAGCGCAGCTCGCGGCCATCGGCGAAGCGGATCCAGGCCTCGCCGCGGCCGTGCGCGAGCCGGCCGAGCCATGCCCGCACCCCCTCCGGTTCGGGCCCATAGCCGCGCACCGCCGACTCCCGCACCGTGACCGTGTCGCCCGTCGTGCCCAGCGTGAGCTCGGCGCCGTCGGCCGTCAGCCGGATGCGCTTCAGCTCGTCGCGCTGGAAACCGAGCACCTCGTCGTCGCCGATGCGGATCACCCAGCGACCTTCGGCCGACGCGAAGACGGCGCCGAGCCACGGCCGGAACCCGCGGATCTCCGGCCCGTACTCGGCCACGTCGTCGAGCTCGAACTCCGCCGGATCCCCGTGCGGGAACGCGAGGCGCGCCCGGGTCACGCCAGGAGGCGGCGCAGGAAGCCCTGCGCCGTATCGACGAAGCCGTTCGCACGGAACGCCCCGGCCATGACCGACGCTCGTGCCTCGCTGCCGTCCACGGTCTCGACGTACAGCACGCGCCTACGGCCACCCTGGATGAGCGAGGCCAGCCGCTTCGCGACGAGATCGCGGACGAGGTCCGGATCGCGCTCGGCCGGCCCTTCGAAGGTGATGAGCTCGCGCTCGCCCTTCGCGACCCAGGCCACGAGCGCGCCGTCGACCAGGATCACCGACGCGCCCGCCACCCGCATCGGCCGTCGCGCGAGGTCGGTGCGCTCCGGCCATGGCAGCGCGGCGCCGTACGGGTTGGCCGGATCGGTCGCCCCGAGCTGGGTCACGACCGGATCCTCAGGCGCCTCGCGCACCGCGCGCAGCCGTTCGACCGCCACCGGGAGCGCGAATTGCGTGGCGCCCCGGCCGGCGACGAAGTGCCCGCGGCGCACCCGCCCCCCGTCCTCCATCGCCTTCAGCACGCCGTAGACCGCGGTGAATCCGCCCTCGATGCCCTCGGCCTGGACCGCCTCGCGGGTCAGGATCCCGTGCCGGTCGAGGAGCTGTCGGACCCGGGCGGTCGCCCGCTCGGTCGCCGATACCGAAGTTGGTGGCGCGAGGGACGCGACGAGCGACCAGCGGCCCTCGCCCTCCGGTGGCGTCTCGAACGACGACGCCCGGCGACCTCCTCCATAGCCCGAGCGAAGCGGTGCAGGGGCGCCGCCACCGGGCGACAGTCCAACACTGGAGGAAGAGCTGACCTCGGACCTGGCCTCGTCGATTTGGGAACCGGGGCCAGCCTCTGGCGATGGAGCCTCGTCGGCCGTCATGCCGCGAGCGTGGATGAGGTCCTGAGCCAGAGGCTGGTCCCGGTGACCTGGCGGCCGCGTCAGCGACGCGTGCGGCAGCGCATACGACGCGGATGGCCGTGCGGGCGACCGGCCGTGCGACGCGCGAGACCGCCACGAGCCACCGCGTGCAGGACGCAGGTACGCGCGAAGGGGGGCGAGCGTGTCGTTCGTCACCTCGCCTGCCCACACCAGGTCCCAGAGCGCCTCGAGGACCTCGGGGCCGAACGCCGATCCGGACGCGGCGAGCAGCTGCGGGAAGAACGACGCGCCGCGGTCGGCGAGATGCGAGCGGATGCGCGTATGGAGCGCGCCGTCGGGCGGAGCGTCCGGTGGATCGATGAGCAGCGCGGTGTGGCCGCTCGGATAGAGGGCAACCCGGCCGTCGCGCGTGCCGCTCGCGCCGCGACCGATCCACACGACCGCGCCGGAAGCGGCGAGCGCGTCGAGATCTCGCGCGTCGTAATCGGCGATGCGCGCGCGGAGCATCGCGTCGAGCTCCGATGCCGGAAGCGCGGCCCCCGCCAGCTGCTCGACCGTCTCGCGCAGCGCCCGCGGCCCGCGTCGCGGCGCGTCGAGCGAGTGCCACGCGATCGCGAACCGCGCGAGCGCGGGCTGTTCGACCGGCTCGACCTCATGGCGCAGCCGGGCCAGCGACCGCTGGCGCAACGTGCGGAGCACGCCGGTGTCGCACCACTCGAGGCCGGCGCCCCCCGGCCGGAACGCGCCCTCGACGACGCGCCCGGCCGACGCGAGTCCGAGCAGCGCGTCCCGCACGACGGCCTCGCCCAGGCCGAATCGGCGCGCCACGTCCGCGGTGCGGAACGGACCGTGGGTGCGGGCGTAGCGCGCGACCAGGTCGCCGAGCGGATCGGCGACCGGCTCGAGGAGCGAGGCCGGCAATCCGAGTGGGAGCGGCGTCCCGAGCGCATCGCGGTAGCGCGGCACGTCCTCGACCGCGACGAGTCGCTCCTCGCTACCGATATTGAGCGCGACCACGCGCCGCGCCTCGCGCAGCGCAGCGATCCAGATCTCGGTCGCCGCCGGCTCCGCGGACCGCGCGCCGACCTCATCCCGCGACAGGTCACCGAGTCGGAGCAGGAGGTCGTGCACGGCGTCGAGGTGGCGCGCGGCCCGTTCGGGCGTGAGGTGTTGCAGCTGAAGCTCCAGCTCGGCGAGCGCATCCGCATCGAGCAGCTCGCGGAGCTCGACCTCACCGAGGAGCTCCCGGAGCTGGGCCGGATCGACGAGCAGCGCCTGCGCCCTCCGCTCCGCGAGCGGCGCATCGCCTTCGTAGATGAAGTTGGCGACGTAGTTGAACAGGAGCGAGGCGGCGAACGGCGACGGCGTCCGGTTGTCGACCGTGACGATGCGGATGGCGCGGTCGCGGATCCCGCGCAAGAGCTCGAGGAGCGCGGGCATGTCGAACACGTCCTGCAGGCACTCGCGGTACGTCTCGAGCACGATCGGGAACGAGCCGTACTTCGCCGTCGTCTCGAGGAGGTCGGCCGCGCGCTTGCGCTGCTGCCAGAGCGGCGCGCGCTGGCCGGGGAAACGGCGCGGCAACAGGAGGGCGCGCTGCGCCGCCTCGCGGAAGCGCGAGGCGAACAGCGCGTTGGCCGGGGCGCCCTGATTCGCCGCGCGTGCGCCGCCGCCACCGATCCCGAGCTGCCGCGTGACGAGCTCCTGGGCGTCGTCGGGATCGGGCAGCAGCAGCTCGACCGCCGGCGGCTCGACCGCCTCGGGAAAGCGCACGACGATGCCGTCGTCGGTCCACAGGATGTCCGTGTCGAGCCCGGTGCGCTCACGGACCAGCGCGCCGATCGCCATCGCCCACGGTGCATGCACCTTCCCGCCGAAGTGGCTCAACACGCAGACCCGCCAGTCGCCCATCTCATCGAGCGAGCGCTCGATGACGATCGTGCGATCGTCGGGCACGGTGCCGGCGGCGGCCTCCTGGTCCTTCAGGTACTGGAGCAGGTTGCGCGCGGCATTCGGCGTGAGCGCGTGGCGATCGACGAGCCGCCGCGCGGCCGCCTCCGGGTCTTCGCGGCGCAGGGTCCGCACGAGCGCGCCGATCGCGCGCCCGAACTCCAGTGGCCGGCCCGGCGCTTCGCCGTGCCAGAACGGCATCCGCCCGGGCACGCCCGGCGCGGGCGAGACGAGGACCCGGTCGTGCGTGATCTCCTCGACCCGCCAGCTCGAGGCGCCGAGCAGGAAGACATCGCCGACCCGCGTCTCGAAGACCATCTCCTCGTCCAGCTCGCCGACCCGGCCCTGGCCCTTCTGCGCGCCCGCGACGAACACGCCGTAAAGGCCACGATCGGGGATCGCCCCGCCGTTCGTGATCGCGACGCGCTTGCTGCCCTCGCGCGAGCGCAGCATGCCCGCGAGTCGGTCCCACACGAGACGCGGACGGAGGTCGGCGAGCTCGTCGCCCGGATAGCGTCCGGACAGCATGTCCAGCACGGCCTCGAGCACGCCGCGCGAGAGCTCGGCGAACGGCGCGGCGCGCGTCACGAGTCGCTCGAGATCGTCGACGGCCCACTCGTCGACGCTAACCATCGCGACGATCTGCTGGGCCAAGACGTCGAGCGGGTTGCGGACATACCGCATGTGCTCCACTTCGCCGGCGATCATCCGTTCCGTGAGCGCGGCGCACGCGAGCAGGTCCCCGCGGTACTTCGGCAGGATGACGCCCGTGCTGGGCGCGTCGATCGTGTGGCCCGCGCGCCCGATCCGCTGCATGCCGCTCGCGACCGAGGGCGGCGTCTCCACCTGCACGACGAGGTCGATGGCGCCCATGTCGATGCCGAGCTCGAGCGACGACGTGGCGACGATCGCCGGCATGCGCCCGGACTTGAGCTCGTCCTCGATGAAGAGCCGCTGCTCGCGCGCGATCGAGCCGTGATGGGCATGCACGATCGTCTCCCCGGCGAGCTCGTTCAGCCCGTTGGCGAGGCGCTCGGCGAGGCGTCGTGAGTTGGCGAAGATGAGCGTCGAGCGATGCGCGCGGATGAGGTCGAGGATCATCGGATGGATCGCGGACCAGATGCTCGTCCGCACCTCGCCCTGCTCCGCCGGGCCGCTCGGGATGTCGATGACCTCGCCGATCCTGGCCATGTCCTCGACCGGCACCTCGACCCGCAGCTCGAGCGGCTTGCGCCGGCCGGCGTCGAGGATCGTCACAGGACGCGGCGTGCCATCGTCGAGGCCGCCCAGGAACCGCGCGACCTCGTCGAGCGGGCGCTGGGTCGCGGAGAGCCCGATCCGCTGCAAGCGCCTGCCGGTCACCGCCTCGAGGCGCTCGAGCGAGAGCGAAAGGTGCGAGCCGCGCTTGGAGGAGATCATCGCGTGGACCTCGTCGACGATCACGGTGTCGACGGTGCGGAGCGCCTCGCGCGCGTTGCTCGTGAGAAGCAGGTAGAGCGACTCCGGTGTCGTGATGAGGATGTCCGCCGGGTCACGGAGGAACTCCGCCCGGTCGCGGTGCGGCGTGTCGCCCGTGCGGATCGCGACCTTCGGGTCGCTGAACGGCGTGCCGGCACGTTCGGCGGCGCGCGCGACCCCGGCCAGCGGGGCGCGGAGGTTGCGGTCGACGTCGACCGCCAGCGCCTTCAGCGGCGAGACGTACACGACTCGGCACCGCTTGCCCTTCGCCGGCGGCGGATCGAATAGCACGCGATCGACGGCCGAGAGGAATGCGGCGAGCGTCTTCCCCGATCCGGTCGGGGCGAGCAACAGCACCGACTCGCCGCGCGCGATCGCGGGCCAGGCGAGCTCCTGTGCCCGGGTCGGTGCGCTGAACGAGCGTTCGAACCACTCGCGAACGGGCGCCCGGAAGACGCCGAGCGGATCGCCGGCCATCCGACGAGACTAGCGTTCCGCACGTGGAGATCGGCCTCGGGATCGACGCCCAACGGCTCGCCCTTTCCGATGAGGACCAGCGGAGCGTCGCGAGCGAGGCCGTGCGGCTCGGCTACACGAGCCTCTGGACCCCTGCCGCGGGACCGGCCAAGCGGGAGTTCGAGCTCTGCGGCCTGTGGCACGAGGCGAGCGGCCTCGCGACGGGGATCTCGGTCGTGCCGCTCTCGCGCTGGACGATCGACGAGATCGCCGAACAGACCCGACTGGCGCGCGAGCGCACGCGGGACAGCTTCACCCTGGGCATCGGCGCGGGCGCGGAGCGGCACGCGCCGATCCGCATGATGCGCGAGGCGGTCGCCGCCCTGCGCGACCGGCTGGATGGGGCGCCGATCTTTCTCGGCGCGCTCGGGCCGCAGATGCTCGACCTCGCCGGGGCACGCTACGACGGCGCCGCGCTCAACTGGTCGTCCCCGGAGCAGGTCGTGTGGAGCCGAGAGCGGGTGGCGGCGGCCGCGCGCAGGGCCGGCAGGGATGCGGATGGCGTGCGCATCCACGAGTACATCCGGGTGTGCGTCGACCAGGACGAAGCCGCCGCGCGGCGCGCGCTCGCGCTCATGATGCTGAGCTACGCGATGGCCCGGCCGGGCGCGGATCCGATGAGCGGCTACCGAGGGCACTTCGCGCGCATGGGGTTCGGCCCGGTCCTCGAGGAATGCGAGGCCCTCCGTGCGCGCGGCGGATCCGAGGAGGCGCTCGCGGCGCACGTCCCGGACGAGCTGCTCCGACAGGTCGGCTACTGGGGGAAGCCGGCCGGCGCGCGCGACGCGTTCGCCCGCCTCGCGCGCGGCCTCGACGTCGCCGTCGTGCGCGTCCTCGCCGCGACCCGGAACGATGTCGAAGGCGTCCGGCTCGCGATGCGGGCGTGCGCGCCGCACCCATGACGCCGGCGCCGGGCCCGGCCGCCTCGACCGTGTACTTCCACGAGGAGCAGCGCTTCGGCCGATCGCTGCTGTGGCTGGCCGTGCTCGTGCCGCTCGTGCTGGCGGTCGTGGTCGTCGGCGCTTCGCCCCGTTCCGGCGCGCTCGCGCTTGCGCTCACGGTCGTCGTGCTGCTCGGCGTCGCGGCGCTCCTCGCGGTCGCGTACCTCGAGACGGAGGTGACGGGCGACGCGGTCGTCGTCGCGTTCCACGGCCTGTGGCCGACCCGGCGCATCTGGCTCGATGAGATCGCCGGCTACGAGGCGCGACGCTACTCGATCTGGGACTCCGGAGGCTGGGGCGTGCACTTCGGTCTGGCCGGCATGACGTACAACGTCAGCGGGAACGGGGGCGTCGCGTTCGAGCTGCACAGCGGCGCGCACGTGCTCGTCGGCTCGCAGCACGCGGGCGAGCTCACCGACGCGATCTCGAAGGCTATGGAAGCGCGCCGGCCGCTTTAGGTCCTGGTCTGCTTCCTCCGCGGTGGAGCGCTCCGGCCGCGCCGATGCCGATGACGGCGCCCGCCGCGGGCAGGGCGAGCCCGACGAGCGATCGCGCGTCGAGCACTCCGAGCTGCTGCGCCAGCAGGCCGAGCCCGAGACCCGTGAGGACGCCGGACAGCCCGCCCGCGACGCGCCCGCCACGCCCGCCCGGCCCCATGGCCGAGAGGACCATCCCAGCCAGGCCGATGAGCGCGACGATCGCCCCGCCGCCACCGCTCGCCGTGGCGACCGGGGTCGTGTCGTCGATGATGATCGTGATCGAGCCGTTGCAGCTATCCGACGCTCCGGACACGACGATCGTCTTGGCCATCCAGCTGTAGCTGGATACGGCGTAGGGACCGGCCGACCCGCTCTTCCCCTTGCCCGTGCCGTTGAGGATCGGGATCGGCACACCGAGGGCGTAGGCCGAGATCTGCACGAACGTCTGGTCACTCGGCGCGGTGCCCGAGCCGGAGACGACGTCGTCGGTCTTCAGATGCCACTCGCTCGCCGTGGTGAGGTCGACGCTGCCCGACTTCGTCGCGCTCGCCGTGGCCGTGCAGCCGCCGTCGATGATCGCCGCGGCGGGCGCCGCGAGCGCGACGGCGAACGCGAACGTCAGCGCGGCGATCGAGCCGACGCGAAGCCCAAGGCCCATCCGATCAGCCATTCCATCCCCGGGCGGATCGGCGGTGCGAAGGCTCGATCCGCATCCGGCGGCATCCTACCCCTGGACCTCGTGCGCGGCGATACCGGTTTCGACCGATGGGCGGATCAGTCCCGGGGCGCGAGCCACTCCCGGAAGGCGTCGAAGCCGTATGACCGCCCGAGGAAGTCCCGTACCAGCTCCCCCGCCGGCTTCGTCCCGCCCGGCGCCAGGACAAGATCGCGGTAGCGGCGCGCCTGGGCGAGGTCCATGAGCCCATCGCGGAACGCGCCGTGGAGATCCTTCGCGATGACCAGCGACCACATGTACGTGTAGTAGAGGGCCGTGTACCCCTCGAGGTGACCGAACGACGCCTGGAACGCGGTGCCCTCGGGCATCACGATCGGGGAGAACTCGCGCGCGGTGTCGAAGACGAGCCGCGTCGTGTCGAGCCCCTCTGGATCCCGATCGTGGAGCCGGAGCGAGATCGCGGCGAGCATGAGCTGCCGCTGGACATGCGTGCCGCGACCGAAGTCGCGCGCGTCGCGCAGCTTGCGCACGAGCGCCTCGGGGATGACGGCGCCGGTCTCGACGTGCTTCGCGAAGCGGCGGAGCACGTCGTAGTCGAAGATCCACTCCTCGAGGAACTGCGACGGGGCTTCGACGAAGTCCCATTCGGAGACGTAGCGCACGCGGGCCCACTCGTTGTTCGCGCTCACGATGGCGTGCACGAGATGCCCGAACTCGTGGAAGAAGGTCACGACCTCGGAGTGCTGCATGAGCGCCGGACCCTGCTGGGCCTTCGGATCGGGGAAGTTGCAGACGAGGACGATGTGCGGCTTCGATCGGCCCCCGAACCCCGGATCGAACGGGAAGCACGCGGCGTGCTTGAACTTGCCGTCGCGCGGATGCATGTCGAGCGAGATGTGGCCCATCGCGGCGCCGTCCACGCTCACGGCGAAGGTCTCGACCGAGGGGTGCCAGAGGTCCATCTCGACCTTGGTGAACGTGAGCCCGAACAGCTCGGCGTTCAGGTCGAGGATCGCCTGGCGCACCGCGCCGTACTCGAAGTACGGACGCAGCTCCCGACCGTCGAACGCGTAGCGCTCGGCCTTGACCCGCTCGAGGAGGTACTGCGCGTCCCACGTCCCGACCTCGGCCGCCCCCGGCTCCTCGGCCCGCTTCGCCTCGAGGAGCATCCCGTACTCGGCCGCGGCGCTCTCGCCGCAGGCGGCGTCGGCGCGTTCGATGAACGAGCGGATCTCGCCTGCGGATCCGGACATCTTGTCCTCTGAGGCGTACTCCGCCCAGTTGGCGTAGCCGAGGAGCGCGGCGAGCTCGGCGCGCTTGCGCAGCATCAGGTCGAGGACCTCGAGGTTCCGCGGCGTGGCCCGGGTGTTGTTCGCGACGGCGAGCGCCTTGCGCGCCGCACCGTCCTTCGCGTACGTCAGGAACGGGATGAGATCGGGGTAGTTCGTCGTGACGTGGACCTTGCCGGCGGCGTCCGGCGGATGCGCCGCGACCCAGTCGCCGGGCAGGCCCGCGAGCTGCGCCGGGTCCAGCACGACCTCGCGCACGTCCTCGCGGATGTTCTTCGCGAACTCCTGCTCGATCCGCACGAGCTCGGCGCGGACGGTCCGGACGCGCTCCTGATCGGCCTCGCTCAGCTCGATGCCCGCCCGGCGCATGTCGCGCCGTGCGAGCTCGACGACCCGCCGCGCCGCGGGCTCGAGCGCCTCGAGCGGGACCCCGCCCAGCGCCTCGTAGAGCGGGCGATCCTGGCCGAGCCGGGTGGTCAGCTCCGAGAGCTCGCGGACGATCGTGTCCGCGGCCTCGCGGACCTCCGCATCCGGGTGGACCTCGGCGAGCAGCCCGCATTCCGCGCGCGCTTGGGCGAGCTCGATCCCGATGTCGTTGAACGGACGCAGGACGTTCGCCTCGGTGAACGGCGGCGCGGCCGCGTGGACCCGCTCGAGCCCGGTCGCGGCGCGCGCAAGGCGCGCGCGATCGCGCTCGAGCAGCTCCAGCGAAGCCGCGTTCGCGGTCGTGGTCACGGTCGCGAGGATAGCCCGCCGTTCGGGGGAGGCGGCGGACGCGCTCATCCGGTCGGCCGATGGGACTCGTAGTCCATCTGGATGAGCGGGAGGAGGCATGCCCACCGCCTGCCGCACATTTCACCCGCGCTGGGGAACGGTCGAGCGGGACGGCTTGCTACACCTGCTCCCATGCAGGCAACCGTTCTCGCCGGGCACGCCGCCACGACCACCCAGGGTCCGACCACCCTTGCCGTGTTCGACCCCACCGGTCGCTTCGCGCGCCAGCTCCGCGACGCGCTCGCGCCGGACTTCGCGGTGTGGCCGGTCAGCCGGCTGCGCCTCATCGCCGATCCGGAGGCGGTCCACGTCGTGGTCGTCGCCGTCGAGCAGCCGATCGAGTGGACCGATATCGACGCCCTCATCGCGCGAGGCCTGCGCACGGTGCTCCTTGTCGCGTCGGGCGACGAGGCGGAGGAGGAGGTCGCGCTCCGCAAAGGTGCCGCGGGCTACCTGAATCTCGGGATCCCGCCGCACTCGCTCGCCCGCGCGATCCGCGCGGCGCTCTCAGGCGAGTTCGTCTTCAGTCGCAACATCCTCGGCCGGATGCTCGCCTCACGCCGCCGCGAGCCGGATCACGCCGGGGCCGTCGCGGCGCTCACCGCGCGGCAGCGCGAGATCGTGCAGCTCATCGCGGCCGGCTGGACCGACAAGGAGATCGCCCGCCGCCTCGGCATCGCGACCGCGACGGCCCAGAAGCACGTGACGAACATCCTCGATCGGCTCGGCGTGCCGAACCGCGCGGCCGCCGCAGCGCTCGCCGCGCCCGTGCGCTCCGATGCCGCCGAGGCATTGAGCTAGCGATGGCCGATCTGCGGTCCCGGCCCGCGGGAATTCAGCTGCCGGGCCGTACGAGCGGAGCGATCGCGCCGCTCCGGCTCGCGTACTTCGTGCCAGGTGCCTTCGTCGACGCTCGGCTCGTGCAGCCCACGCTGCCGCTGCCGGAGCCGCTGACGCCGATCGATGCGGAGCCCGCCTCGCGGTCGACAGGTGGAGAGACCGCCGGGGCTTGACCGAAAGCTCCACTCCGACCGGTGGGGACGGAGGGGGCTGTCCAACGGCGGTGACCGGCCCTCCGCGGCCGGCCACCGCCCTCGGACGAATCGCTACGGGACGGTCACCTTGAAGACGAAGACGTCCTCGTCGGGGACCTCCGTCGGCGGCTTCCCGGACTCGATGAATTCGAACGTGTTGCGCGTGTCGGACCAGACCATGTACACGACGGCGCCGCTCGGCGCCGCCGCGATGCTGGAGTAGTCGCCGAGGAAGCCGCGCTGCGCGGTGTTGGTCTGCGGGCTCGGGTAGTTCTGGGCGTTGCTCGCCGCCTGGTAGGGCCCGAACGAGCCGCCGGACTTCACGAAGTAGCCGTAGCCGAAGGTGCCATCGCCCTTGACGGTCGTGTGCTGCGCGGTGTTCGCGTGGTAGGCGCTGACGACGATCGTGCCGTTCGAAGCTACCGCGACCGCGGGCTGGAAGTAGGCGTCGGTGCCGGGAGCCGACAGGACGGCCCCGCCGCCACTCGCGTCGCTCCAGGTCGCGCCGGCATCGGTGCTCTCCGAGACGACGATCCGGTAGTTGCCGGTGGTGGTCGTGCCGCGGGTGTCCTGCCATACGGCGACGAGATGGCTCGCGCTCGTCGGATCAGTGGCCACGTACGGGAAGTCGCCCGTTCGCACGTTGAGAGAGTCGACGCAGCCCTCAGGGCCGCGACCGAGGTCGCAGAGCGCCCACTTGCTCTGGTCGTCCTGACCGACCTTCACGGGGGCGCCGACCGTCGACAGATCGGCACTCACCTTCACCCCGAGCTGCTGGTTCACCAGGGTCGGGGTGTTGTAGTTGTTCCAGACGACGTACACGTCCCCGTTCGCCATCACGACCGGGAAGGAGCCCTGGTTGAAGTTGCAGGAATCGCTCGCGATCCTCGGGTTGAAGGAGTTCCCGAGGGTGCAGAGCGAGGAGTGGCCGCTGATCTCGATCGGGGCCGTCCAGGCCGACCCGGTCCACTTCGAGAGCATGATCGGCGACTGGCAGAAGCCACCCTTGTTGAAGTTCCTCTTGCAGC
>DASWCU010000145.1:0-11341 GCA_036389935.1 Candidatus Limnocylindria bacterium | reverse complement strand
TGCTTCATCCTCTCGGTCGAGGATTCGATGGACTCGATCCTCGACTGGTTCAAGACCGAGGGGATCATCTTCAAGGGCGGATCCGGGTCCGGGGTCAACGTGTCGACGATCCGCTCGAGCAAAGAGCATCTCTCCGCCGGTGGGCTCGCGAGCGGCCCGGTCTCGTTCATGCGCGGCGCGGACTCCGTCGCCGGATCGATCAAGTCCGGTGGGACGACGCGCCGCGCGGCGAAGATGGTGGTCCTCAACAGCGACCACCCTGACGTTCGCGAATTCATCTGGAGCAAGGCGAAGGAAGAGCGCAAGGCTTGGGCGCTCGGCGAGCAGGGCTACGACATGGGCCTGAACGGCGAGGCCTGGCAGTCGATCCAGTTCCAGAACGCGAACAACTCCGTCCGCGCGACCGACGACTTCATGCGGGCCGCGCTCGCCGACACGGAGTGGCACCTGCGGGCCGTCTCGACCGGCGAGACCCTCGAGACCGTGAAGGCGCGAGCGCTGCTGCGCGAGATCAGCGAGGCGGCGTGGGCCTGCGGCGACCCGGGCATGCAGTTCGACACGACGATCAACGACTGGCACACCTGCCCGAACTCGGGGCGGATCAACGGGTCGAACCCGTGCTTCCCGGCGGACGCGCGGGTCCACACGACGCACGGCCTGCTCCCGATCGCGGAGCTCTTCGAGCGCGCGAAGGCGGGCGAGGACATCCACGTGTACACGCATCGGGCGACGGCGGCCGAGCCCGGGGCGGGCGTCGCCACGTCGCTCCCGCTCGCGGTGATGAAGAACGGCACCTCACCCATCGTGCGGCTGCGCTTCGCGAACGGCGCCGAGCTGCGCTGCACCCCCGAGCACCGGCTCTGGACGACGAACCGCGGCTGGGTCGAGGCGGAGCGCCTCACCGAGGTCGATCGGGTCATGCTAAACGACAGCGCGACGCCGGCCACCGCGGCCGCGTGGGAGCTGCCGGTGAAGGTCGCGCGGCCGGCCGGCGCCGTGGCCGGTGCGTCGACCGACCGCGAGCCGCCCCGCCGCTGGTCGGAGGGGCTGGCCGAGCTGACCGGCCATCTGGTCGGCGACGGGTACCTCACCGATACCGCGACCGCGTGGGTCTACGGGCAGGAGCACGTCGGCAACGGCCTCGTGACCTCGCACCAGGGCCTGCTCCAAGAGCTCGCCGGCGGCGTGACGCACGTCGTCATGGCCGACGACACCGACCAGCTGCGCGTCGGCAACGACGGCGTGCATCAGCTCTTCGTCGGCCTCGGCCTCATGCCCGACAAGGCCGCGGCCACGCACGTCCCGGCGGCGCTGTTCACCGCGCCCGCGGACGTCCAGGCGGCCTTCCTCCGTGGCCTCTTCGGGGCCCACGGCGCGGTGTCGCGGATCGAGCACGACGGCACGGCCGAGCGGTCCGTATCGCTCGGCGCCGGCGCCGAGCGCCTGCTCAAGGACGTCCAGCGGCTGCTCAGCGCCTTCGGTGTGCGGGGCTGCGTCGCCGGCGTCAGGACCGGGCCGGACGCGGGCGAGCGCTTCGAGCTGCGCGTCGCGGGGTCCGACATCGAGCGCTTCGCCGAGGCGATCGGGTTCTCGTCGCCGCGCAAGCAGGCGGCGCTCGAGCGCGCGATCGCCGACTGCTCGCGCCATCGGACGAAGGCCACGACCACGCTGCTCTCGCGCGAGGCCGACGGCCAAGCGGTCGTCTACAACCTGAACGAGCCGCTCCACCACTCGTACCTCGTCGACGGCTTCGTGGTGGCGAATTGCAGCGAGTACATGCACGTCGATGACAGCGCGTGCAACCTCGCCTCGCTCAACCTCATGCGCTACCGGCGCGAGGACGGCGAGTTCGACGTCGAGCGATTCCGTCGGGCGGTCGACCTCGTGTTCACCGCGCAGGAGATCATGGTCGGCTTCACCGAGTACCCGACGCCGAAGATCACGCGCAACGCGACGGCGATGCGCCAGCTCGGCATCGGCTACGCGAACCTCGGCGCGCTCCTCATGTCACGCGGGCTCGCGTACGACTCGGACGACGGACGCGCGTACAGCGCGGCGATCACCGCACTCCTGACCGGCGAGGCGTACGCGCAGTCCGCGCGGATGGCCGGCGTCGTCGGGCCGTACGAGGAGTACCCGAAGAACCAGGCGGCGCACGACCGCGTGATCGAGATGCATCGCCGTCACGCCTACCAGCTCCCCGAGGAGCTCCTTCCCGGCGATCTCCTCTCAGGCGCGCGCACGGCATGGGACGACGCGGTCGCGGTCGGGAAGGCGCACGGCTATCGGAACGCGCAGGCCAGTGTCATCGCGCCGACCGGGACCATCAGCTTCAAGCTCGACTGCGACACCACGGGCATCGAGCCGGATATCGCCCTCGTGAAGTACAAGCGGCTCGTCGGCGGCGGGATGCTCAAGCTCGTCAACGGCACCGTCCCGGCCGCGCTCCGCCGGCTCGGGTACACCGACACCCAGGTCACGGCGATCACCGCTTACATCGAGGCCGAGGGCACGATCGAGGGCGCGCCGCACATCGAGGGCCGCCACCTCCCGGTCTTCGACTGCGCGTTCAAGCCGCAGAACGGCACGCGGTCGATCTCGCACATGGGCCACATCAAGATGATGGGCGCGACCCAGCCGTTCATCTCGGGCGCGATCAGCAAGACCGTCAACCTGCCGGAGACCGCCACGGTCGAGGACGTCATGGCGGCGTACGTCGAGTCGTGGAAGCACGGCGTCAAGGCGATCGCGATCTACCGGGACGGCAGCAAGAAGGTCCAGCCGGTCTCGACCGGCAAGGAGAGCTCCAACAAGAAGAAGGAGCAGACGGCGGTCACCGAGACCGTCGTCGTGGCGCGGCCCCGGCGGCGCCTGCCCGACACGCGCGCCTCGCTCACCCACAAGTTCACGATCGAGGGGCACGAGGGCTACGTGACCGTCGGGCTGTTCGAGGATGGCACCCCCGGCGAGCTCTTCATCACCATGGCGAAGGAGGGCTCGACGCTCTCCGGGATGATGGACGCGTTCGCCACGAGCGTGTCGCTGTCGCTCCAGTACGGCGTCCCGCTCGCGCATCTGGTCGAGAAGTTCGCGCACATGCGCTTCGAGCCGTCGGGCTGGACCGGGAATCCGGAGCTCGGGTTCGCGAAGTCGATCGTCGATTACGTGTTCCGCTGGCTCGGACACCGCTTCCTCTCGGCCGGCGAGCGCGCCGCGATCGGCCTCGTCCGGAGCGGCGAGGTCGTCGATGCCGCGCCGCAGCTCGAGCTGCTCAATCGGGCGGTCTCGATGGCGACCGCGCTCGATCCGCCCGTCCCGCCGACCGCCGCGGCCTCCGCGACCGGCACGACGCCCAAGACCAACGGCACACCGAACCCGGCGTCCGGCGTGAAGCGGATGAACTCGACTCCCGACGCACCGCCCTGTCCGCGCTGCGGCTGGCTGACCGTGCGCAACGGCACCTGCCACAAGTGCGAGAACTGCGGCGAGACCACAGGGTGCAGCTAGCGCACCCCTCCTGATGTCAGGCCCTGGCCGGCCCGCCCGTCGGCCAGTCGCCTTTCGGCCCGGCACCCCCTGCTCCCCTGGGGTGCCGGGCCGCCTCTTTTTCGCACTCCGGTACGAGTTAGCGAGGCCCAAATCGGATGCGCGGGCCCGGAACGTGCCACAGGCTGGTCATCGCGTATGGGACCGGGTTCGCGCGCGTTAGGCGAGCGAGCATGGCCGACAATGTGCGGAGCGCGGCGCGCCAGTGGGCCCGCCGCGCGTGACTAAGGAGCAGGGGAGCGAACGGTGGCAGTAGTCGCGAAGAAGACCGAGCGCGTTGGGACCGGCCGGCTGCGGTGGCCGGCGCTCGTCCTCGTCCTCCCGCTGGCCGCGGTCCTGGCCCTCGCCGGCCTGGTCGTCGCGGCTGATGCGGCGTTCGCCGACCGAGCGCTCCCGCACGTCACGGTCGCCGGCGTCGAGGTCGGCACGCTGCCTTCAGCCGAGGTGCGCGACCGGCTCGAGCGCGAGATCGCTCAGCCCTGGGCCGCCGCCGCGGTGACCGTCGCCGGGCCGGATGGCCGGCACTGGACGACGACGAACGGCGCCCTCGCGATCGCGCCGGACCTCGACCGGGCGGTCGGGGACGCGCTGGCGTACGGGAAGTCGGGCGCGATCACCGAACGGCTCGGCGCCTGGCTCGATGCGCTGCGCGGCACGGTCACCGTGCCGTTCGCGATGCGCGGTGACGGCCACACGGCGGAGGCATGGGCCGCCGAGATCGCGGCCGCGGTCGACCGGGGCGTCATCGACGGCGCGATCGTCGCGACCTACGAAGGCATCCAGGTGACCGAACCGGTGGTCGGCCGGCAGACCGACCGATCCGGCCTGATCGCGGCGCTGCTCGCCCCGAAGACGCTCGCCGATCGCGACCTCCAGCTCATCGTCCGTGAGGCCTGGCCGGCGGTGGACGCGAGCGGCCTCCGCGATGCGGCGGCCCGCGCGCGCGCGGCGATCGCGGCCGTCGACATCAGCGCCGGCGAGCGCGGCGTCCACGAGAACGCCGCCGGCCTCGCGACGCTCCTGACGATCGAGAAGGTGGCGGCCGCCGGATCCGAGCTCGGCCCGGTGCCGGCGGGCGTGACCGCGCCGGCGACGCGCTACACGTACCGCGTCACCGCCGACGAGGCGCGGGTGAAGGCCTGGATCGCGGCCGTCGCCGACGAGCTCGACCGGCCGGCGGTGAACGCGACGTACGCCGTGCGGCCCGACGGCTCGCTCGCGGTCGTCGCGGCGCGCGATGGCTCGCGGATCGATCAGGCCAAGCTGATGTCGGATATCACCGCGGCGCTCTTCGTACCGAGCACCGCGACGCGCGTCTTCACGCCGACCTTCGTCGTCGAGAAGCCGGCGTTCTCGACGGAGCTGGCCCAACGGTACGTGGGCGGCATGGTCCGCACCTCGAGCTTCACGACGTACTACCCGCCGAACGCCGCGCGTCACGCGAACATCACGACCGGCGCGCTGCAGTTCAACAACGTCGTCATCGCGCCCGGTGAGTCGTTCTCGTTCTGGGACCGGCTCGGCCCGGTCACGGTCGAGCGCGGCTACGCATACGCCGGCGCCATCATCAACAACCGGTCCGATGAGAACGTCATCGGCGGCGGCCTCTGTCAGGTCTCGACGACCCTCTTCAACGCCGTCGCCCGCGCGGGCTACGAGATCCTCGAGCGGCACGAGCACGGCTATTACATCGACCGCTACCCGATCGGCTTCGATGCCGCCGTCTTCCTCCCGGGCGTCGACTTCCGCTGGCGGAACGACACCCCGTATCCGGTCCTCATCCGCGCGTTCGGCTACCCGGCAAGTGTCGCGTTCGAGCTGTACAGCATCCCGACCGGACGGCGCGTCGTGGTCGGTGACGCGGTGGAATCGAACCTCCGTAACCCGTCATGGGACCAGCCGGCGGACGACGCGTACCCGCCGGGGGCGACGGTCCAGGGTCGCGACGTCGTGCGGACCCGCACGGTGTACGAGGGCGACCGGGTCGTCCATTTCGACACGTTCTATAGCCATTACGTCCCGGTCTGGGGTGGCCCCGCCCGGTAGCCGCTCGGTAGCGGGACGCAACGGCCCGCCGCTCGGGGCGTTGAACGTCTGGTGGGCGGGAAGGCGGACGCGTTCGCGGAGCACCTCGACGCCGTCTCCAACGGGCAGCGCCGGCTGGACGAGATCGAGGACCCCGTGGTTCGCGAAGCGGTCGCGACCGCCCTCGGCCTGCGCCAGCGCGACGCGACGCTGGCGGCGCCCAATCGTGCCCGCCTTCGGCGCTCGGTCCTGGCGAACGTCCCGTCTCGCAGGCCCGGGCTCGTCGAGCGCGCCGCCGCCGCGTTCGCCGGCCTGTTCCGTCGCTAGCACGTTCCCGTTACGCGAGCGCGCGGCGCAGTAGGTCGAGCGCCGCGAGCGTTCCGCGGCGGCGGCCTTCCGCCGGCGAGCCGAAGCGCGCCGTCGCCCGGAACGGCTCACGCTGCGGCACGCGCACGGTGAGCGCGACCTCGCCCTCGCCGTCGGGAACGATGCAGGCCACCTCGGCCCCGAAGGGTGCGAGGAGCCGCTCCAGCGTCGACGCATCCGCACCGGGGACGACGATCGCACCCGCGAGGTGAGTGCGCGCCTCGGGCGCCTCGGTCAACGTGCGCGCGAGCTCCCCGCCGGTCAGGGCATCGCCGAGCGCGATGCGCCACGATCGGGCCGCGAGGCCATGGCCGATGCGCCCGGCGAGCGTGTCGTCGTCGACGCCCCAGACGTGATCGCCGAGCCGATCGCGGATCGTCGCTTCCATCGCGCCGATCCGCTCGCCCACGGCGGATGGGTCGCCCCGATCGGTCAGGCGGATATGGACCCCGTCGTTCTTCGCGTACGTGGCGACGGTGGGACTCGTCGACCGGACGAGCTCGCCGAGC
Organism: Candidatus Limnocylindria bacterium; assembly: GCA_036389935.1. Classification (GTDB taxonomy): domain Bacteria; phylum Chloroflexota; class Limnocylindria; order P2-11E; family P2-11E; genus UBA4735. The sequence goes on along the minus strand of DASWCU010000145.1, from coordinate 4,895 downwards.
GACTCCTCGACGGTCGATTCGCCGACGCCGAGCAGCTTGAGCGTGCGGGAGCGGAGCGCCGCCCCCGCGGCGAGCGTCGGCTCGACCTCCACCTCCCACATCCGGGTCATCTCGCGCGGCACGCCGGGCATCGCGACGAGTCGCTTCGTCCCACGCCGAACGTCCCAGCCGGGTGCGGTGCCCAGTGGGTTCGGGATCGCCCGCGCGGAGGGGATGAGCCAGGCCTGCTTCCGATTTCGCTCGGGCATCGGCACGCCACGAGCGGCGAACCACGCGCGAAGGTGCGCCTCGAGCGCCGGGTCGACGGCCGGTGTCTCGGCGAGCGCCGCGGCGATCGCCTCGCGCGTCAGGTCGTCCTCCGTCGGACCGAGCCCGCCCGTCGACACCACGAGATCGCTCCGCTCGAATGCCCGGGCGACGGCCTCGGTCGCGCGGCCCAGGTTGTCGCCGACGGTCGTCATATGGAGGAGATCGACGCCGCTGCTCGCCAGCCGGGCTGCGAGGTAGGCGGAGTTCGTATCCACGATCTGGCCGAGGAGGAGCTCGGTCCCGATCGAAAGCAGCTCGGCCCGGGCCGTCACGGTCCCGACCGGGATGGCATGGGAGTTGCATGGATGGGCACCGAAAACAGACTTCCCAACCCTTCCCTTCCTCACCACGAAGCCCCGCCCCTGTGGCGGGGTTTTGTGGGTCCAGGCGCGGCGGAGGCCTGGGGTACGATACCCGCCGCCCCGACCTGCATCGCCGTCGGGTAGGGCCGCGTCGCGAGTCGAGCGTGGAGGTGAGCGGTGGCGACCGGCTACTGCGTGAAGTGCAAGGCGTCGCGGGAGATCAAGGACGCGAAGGCGATCACGATGAAGAACGGGCGTCCGGCCACGCAGGGGGTCTGTCCGGTCTGTGGCACGAAGATCTTCAAGATCGGCGCGTCCTAGCCCGTCCTAGTCCTGGTCCTCCGCCGAGCGCTCGCTCGCCTGCCGTTCGTCGCCGGGGTCGTGGCCCCGGCGATGCTGCGTCCAGAGCCGGAGGTGAGCGCATGAAGGTACGCGACATCATGACCACCGACCCGGTGAAGGTGGCGCCCGACACGACGTGCGCAGAGGCGGCGACGCTCATGAAGCAGGAGGATTGCGGCTCGCTGCCGGTGGTCCGGGACGGCCGGCTCGTCGGCATCATCACGGACCGGGACATCGTCATCCGCTGCGTCGCGGCGGGCCTCGACCCGAAATCCGCGACCGTGGCCGAAGCGATGAGCGCCGATCCGTTCACGATCGCGCCGGACGCGAGCGTCGACGAGGCCGAGCAGGTCATGTCCGAGCGCCAGGTCCGCCGGCTCCCGGTGGTGAGCGACGGGCAGCTCGAGGGCATCGTCGTGATCGCGCAGCTCGCGCGGCGCGAGAAGGAGAAGAAGACCGGCGAGACGCTGAAGGAGATCAGTCAGCCGCTCAGCGAGCGCGGATCGCACGCCCGCGGCTGACGTCGCCTTCGCGGGGCTGAGCGCGGCGTATCAGGTGCGCGACGACGCCGTCCATTCGCGCACCTGGTACGCCGCGGCCCGGGTCGCTACCATTTTTCGCGGGCCAGTAGCTCAGCGGTAGAGCAGGGGACTCTTAATCCCTTGGTCGTGGGTTCGAATCCCTCCTGGCTCACTCGGGCGCGCGTGCATCCTCGGCGAACAACCTGACCTCGCCTACTCATCATCCCGAGCGTCACAATCCCCTCAGTGGCGGGCATCGCGCCGTTCCGTGCGGCGGTCATCCAGGCAGGGTCTGTCCCCTTCGATCTCGAACGGTCGCTCGAGAAGGCTCTGGACCGGATTGCGGATGCCGCACGAGCCGGCGCCAAGCTCATCGTCTTCCCGGAGGCGTACCTTTCGGGCTACCCCAAGGAGTCGAGCTTCGGAGCGCTCGTCGGCCTGCGCAGCTCCGAAGGTCGCGAGCTCTACCGCCGCTACGCCGAGAGCGCCGTCGATGTGCCGGGACCGGTCGTGGACAAGCTCGCCCGCGCATCGAAGGCAGCGAAAGCGCATGTTGTCATCGGTGTCATCGAGCGCGATGGCGGAACGCTCTACTGCACGATCCTCTTCTTCTCGCCGGACGGCCATTACCTCGGCAAGCATCGAAAGCTGATGCCAACGGCGTCGGAGCGGCTTATCTGGGGGTTCGGCGACGGCTCGACGCTTTCCGTCTTCGAGACGGACATCGGGCGGCTCGGCGCGGTCATCTGCTGGGAGAACTACATGCCGATGCTGCGCATGACGATGTACGGAAAGGGCGTCCAGCTGTACTGCGCGCCGACGGTGGACGATCGCGATTCGTGGATCCCGACAATGCGCCACATCGCCGTCGAAGGCCGCTGCTTCGTGCTCTCCGCCTGCCAGTTCATGCGCCGCGGCGATTACGGGAGCGACTATCCGACGCCCCTCGGAGATGAACCGGAGCGCGTCGTCATACGCGGCGGGAGCTGCATCGTCGACCCTTTCGGACGCCTCCTTGCGGGACCGTGCTACGACGGCGAGGCGATCCTCACCGCGGAACTGGACGTCGCCAAGATCGTGGAGGGGAAGTACGACCTCGACGTCGTCGGCCATTACGCGCGGCCCGACGTCTTCCGGCTCACCGTCGACGAGCGCGCGAAGCCGCCGGTCACGAGCGAGGGATAAGTCCCCGTAGGTCGCGGGGCGCCGCGCGGAAGTACCGCGTCCGGCCCAGATCCCAACGCCAGTAAAGGGTCGATCACATCGTGATGACGACCTTCCCGCGGGCCTGGCCGCTTCCGAGGTAGCGCACGGCCTCCGCCGCCTGGTCGAGCGGGAACGTGCGGTCGATCGCCGGTCGCAGCTTGCCCTCTTCGACGAGCTCCTTCAGTTTGAGAAGATCCCCGAGGTCGTTCTTCGCCACAAAGAACGCGATGCGCTGACGGAACACGCGTGAGCGGATGAGCGCGCTGATGATCCGCGCGAAGATCGCGATCCCGCCGCGCTTGTCGGCGCCGACGAGCACGAGGATCCCGCCCGGTGCGAGCACGCGTCGCAGATCCCCCAAGGAACGGACGGCGGCGACGTCGAAGACGACGTCGTAGCGCTCGGCCCGCCGAGTGACATCGTCCCGGCCGTGCTCGAGCACCGCGTCCGGACCGAGCGAGCGGACGAGCTCGATGTTGCGGGCGCCGGTGACCGCCGTGACATGTGTGCCGAGGGCCTTCGCGATCTGTGTCGCGAACGTGCCGACCCCGCCGCCGGCGCCGTACACGAGCACGCGCTGGCCGGCCTTCACGTGCGCGATGTCGCGCAGGCCCTGCAATGCCGTGTAGCCCGCGACACCCATGCAGGCGGCTTCCGCGAACGTCAGATCCGCCGGCTTGGCCACGATCCGGTCCTCGCGCGCTCGCGCGTACTCGGCGAACGTCGCGATCGCGCTGCCGAAGACCTCATCGCCGACGCGGAAGCGCGTGACGTCCTTACCGACCGCCTCGATCGTTCCAGCGACATCCACTCCGCGCACCGGCTCCTGCTTCTGGCGCATTACGGTGCCGGCCACCCGCATGATCGCGCCGCCGTGCACGGCGTGCCAGTCGAGGGCGTTCACCGAGGCGGCGCGAACGCGGATCAACACGCGATCGTCCGGCAGCTCTGGGCGCGGGACGTCCTTGATGCGCAGGACGTCGGCGGATCCGTAGCCCTCCTGGACCACGGCTCTCATCGTCTGAGGCAAGGCTCGCACCTCCCTGATCGTTCGGGCGCGCACCTCGGTGGTCATGTCCCTCTCCCCTTCCGTGCCGTTCTTCTTCGGACCAGTTGTCATACGCTGTAAGGGAGATTATCGTACGCTGTAAGTCTGTCAAGACCCAGGGAGGCGAATGGCGAAGAAGGCCGTGACGATCGCGGAGCGCCGCGAGCCCCTGAACAGGGAGCGCGTCCTGAGCACCGCGCTGCGTCTTGCCGACGAAGGCGGGATCGAGGCGCTGACCATGCGTCGGCTGGCGCAGGAGCTCGGCGTCGAAGCGATGTCGCTCTACCACTACGTGGCCGACAAGGACGAGATCCTCGCCGGGATCCTCGACCTGGTGATGGGCGAGATCGAGTTGCCACCGGACGGAGGCGACTGGAAGGAAGGGGTCCGGAAGACCGCCAGCTCCTACCACGCCGCCCTCGCGCGCCACCGCTGGGCGCATAGCGTGATGACCTCGCCGAGCCCGATCCCCCCGCGGTCCGCGCAGTTCCGCTACATGGAGGCGCTACTGGGACGACTGCGGAAAGCGGGCTTCTCCGCGCGCATGACCCATCACGCCTATCACGCGCTCGACAGCCACATCATCGGGACGGCGCTGTGGGAAGCGGGGATCGCCGCGGCGATCGGCCAGGGCCGCTTCCAGCAGGTCGCGCAGAGCGTGCTCCAGCGTCTCCCGCCCGAGGAGTACCCGTACTTCCACGAGCATGCGCAGCAGCACCTCACCAGGGCCACGCGTGGTGACAAGAGCCCATTCGAGTTCGGCCTCGATCTGATCCTCGACGGCCTGGACGCGCTGCGGGACGGCACCGGCGCCCAGCGTCGGCGATCTCTGCGCCCCTGAGGCGCGCGACGTCGGTGCGATCCTGGCCGACCTGCACGACGGGTGGCGATCAGGCGAGCGCCGCTACCTGCCCCGAGGGGTCCGTGGCCCAACTCAAACCAACCAGCGATACTGCCGGCATCGTCGCGATCGACAGCGGCGAGCAGACACCCCGGTACCTGACCGCGCAACCGGTCAGTTGACCGGGCACCGATGACTCCCAGACGACCCGAGACCACGGAGTCTGTTCATGCGGAAGCTGATAGCGACAGTGTTCAACTACTCCCTCGACGGCCTTCTCGCCGACGAGGGCACCGAGTTTTGGAAGTTCTGCTTCGACCTGCCCG